>NZ_JBWYIN010000002.1:0-259608 GCF_056779765.1 Acinetobacter sp. 24-47-62 | reverse complement strand
GTTAAAGTTGTTTTACCATGGTCAACGTGACCGATTGTGCCCACGTTAACGTGTGGCTTATTACGTTCAAACTTAGCCTTAGCCATGAGATCTTCCTCGTTTACGTCGAACACAATTCTAAGATTGTTCAGTATCGACCTGTCGCCAAAAAAATGACACTTTAAATACTTGAAAAGCAGACTAATAAGCCTGCTTTCTTTAAAACTTTGTAGAAATTTCTACTAAACTGTATATCTGGAGCTCTTATCGAGATTTGAACTCGAGACCTCTCCCTTACCAAGGGAGTGCTCTACCACTGAGCTATAAGAGCATTTAACACTTCGATGGAGCGGGAGACGAGGGTCGAACTCGCGACATGCAGCTTGGAAGGCTGCCGCTCTACCAACTGAGCTACTCCCGCATATTGGTAAGACACTAGATCGAAGTTTTAAAATTGGTGGTGAGAGAAGGATTCGAACCTTCGAAGCTTACGCGGCAGAGTTACAGTCTGCTCCCTTTGACCGCTCGGGAATCTCACCATTTACACTTACTTCAGTGTTGTTCTTTACTCGACTACTTAAACTCTCTAAGATGGTGCCGGCACACGGATTCGAACTGTGGACCTACTGATTACAAGTCAGTTGCTCTACCAACTGAGCTATGCCGGCGTTTCTTAGTGTTTCGTACGTTTCGTATCGGAACGGTGTGCAGTTTAGCAAAACTTGAAATCCGTGCAAGTGTTTTTTTCAAAAAAAACCCTAAAAACTCACAAAATCAATCCGTTTGATGATAATTCAACCGCTTTGATCACTGCGCGAGCTTTTATTTGGGTTTCATTCCACTCAGAATCAGGATTTGAGTCTGCAACAAGACCCGCACCAGCCTGTACATAAACCTTATTTTCGCGAATAACACAGGTTCTAATTGCGATAGACATGTCCATTTCACCATGCCAGCCTAAATAACCAACAGCACCGCCAAAAATTCCACGTTTTACTGGCTCAACTTCGTCAATAATTTCCATAGCACGAATTTTTGGCGCCCCAGAAAGTGTTCCTGCAGGGAATGTTGCTTTAAAAACATCCAAAGCATCTACGCCTTCCGCAACTTCCCCTTGCACATTAGAAACAATATGCATGACATGTGAATAACGTTCGATCACCATTTGATCAGTGACTTGCACTTTACCGATTTTTGATACACGCCCAATATCATTGCGACCCAAATCAATCAACATTAAGTGCTCTGCGATTTCTTTCTCATCGGAAAGTAAATCTTTTTCCAGCGCTAAATCTTCTTCTTTGGTTTTACCGCGTGGTCGTGTGCCCGCTAATGGGCGCACAGTCGCCACCCCATTTTCTAAACGCGATAAAATTTCTGGTGATGAGCCCACAATATAAAATGGCTTTTCATCACTAAGCGTTTTTCCTTGTACTAAAAACAGATATGGTGAAGGATTAAGATGACGTAATGCACGATATACTTGTAAAGGATCACCATCAAAGTCCGATACCATGCGATGACCAGGAACCACCTGCATCACATCACCCGCACGAATGTACTCTTTAACCGTTTCAATCGATTCTAAGAATTTTTCTTTACCTGTTAATGATTCAAAATGAGGGGCCGTGTGAGGCTTTGCCTGCAAGCTCACCGGTGTGGCAAGTAATGATTCAATTTCATCCAGCTGGCTTTGTGCTTTATTAAAAGCATCCGCATCCTGTGTATCCGCATGTACGATAATAAATAGCGTGTCTTTTAAATTATCAAAAACTACAACTGTTTTAGACAACATGAGCCATAAATCTGGCAATCCAACAGGATCAGCATCAGGAACGTTATTTAAGCGCGGTTCAATATAACGTACCGCGTCATAACCTAGATAGCCCACCAAGCCCCCTGTAAAGTTAGGCAAATCTGGAAGTTCTGCTTTTGATGGCACTTTGAACTGCGATTGAAAGTCACGGATATACTGGAAAGGATCCTGGCATTCAAACGATTCGACTTGACCGTCAGCATTCTGAATTGTTAACTGTCCTGCATTACAAGAGAATACGGTTGACTCACCTAGACCAATAATGGAATAACGCGCCCAGTTTTCACCACCTTCTACAGACTCAAATAAATAGGCTTGTTGATGTTGTTTTAAACGTGCAAATACTGACAATGGAGTATCAGTATCTGCTAAGCGTTGGCGATAAACTGGAATTAAGTTAAAACCTTGTGATTGAAGTTGTTGAAATTGAGTTGACGTTGTCATGAGGAATTCTCTGTAGTTTTCGATGCATATTGAATGTTCTATAAGGTCTGCGCTGAGAGACGCCATCGAAAAACATTAAAACTATTCATTCCTCTACCCTTCTTTATTTATTACAACTTATTTAGAAATCAACACAGTTAAATCATCAACTACTTGTTGCGGCTTACATAACTGAATATCTTCACCATGATTATAACCATAGCTTACGACAATACAATCAATACCCGCACGGCGCGCTGCCTCTACATCATTCGATGAGTCACCAATCATCAAGGTATTGTCCAGATCAGTTCCAAAGGCCTCAACACAATGCAACAAAGGTTTAGGATCTGGTTTTCTCACCTCAAAACGATCTCCACCCACCGTATCCACAAAATAGTGATCCATCTTTAATTCAGCCAATATTTTTCTAGCGGGTAATTCCGGCTTATTCGTGACACACACCATTTTTTTTTGATGAGCTCGACCCCACTCTAAAAATTCGATAATGCCGTGAAATGGACGCGTATCCACGCACGGTTCGGCATTATAAATTTCTAAAAAAGTATCCAATAATTGTTGATGCTCAGAAGGCTCTACACGCCCAGTCAGATGCATTAAAACACTCTGACAGAACAATGAAGTCCCTTTGCCAATCCAATTTCGAACTTGAGATTCTGTGACCAAAGGCAGTTCTAATACATTCAAACTCATATTCATGGCACGATATAGATCAAATGCCGAATCAACCAAAGTTCCATCCAGATCAAAAAGAATTAAGTCACGCTGTTCCAAATTCGCAATATTCATTATTTTAAACCTAACAAAAAAGGCATGCGAAAGCATGCCTTAAAAAATCACATGCAACTTAGTTGAAAATAAACCAGGCAACCAGTGCCACAATCACTAACACCAATAATGCCATTAAGCCAATATTGGCATTTTTTTGAGTTTCCAACTCTTTTTCCGTACAAGTTGCAGGAATATTTACCTCACACGCTTCATGCTTATTGACAGTTGTATTAACATCAACTCCCTCAGGAATTGGCGCTGGTTTAGGAATTCCTACATTTTGAGGCATACCATCTCGAGTAAGCTGAACTGAGCTATCTCGCTCTTTCAGATCAGGCATACCCTGCTCAAGCATTTCAGCTGCTGCTGTCTTCTCTACTGCAACCTTTGAAGAAATTTCAGCTGTTGCGATTGCTTCGCTAGGCTGCTGAACATCTTGTAATGTTTGTGCAGATTGCGCAGGTGCTAAAACTGAAAATTTATGGCTAGCAAATTGCAGAATATCGCCATCTTTAACAATAGTTTCGCCTTCAGCAATTTTTGTATCGTTAATAAACGTGCCATTTGACGAACCTAAGTCTTGAACAGTGAGCACCTGCTCTTTTAGAAACAAAGCAGCATGACGACGTGATACATCTGCAGACTGAATCAAAATATCTGCATCTTGATGACGACCCACCAACATGTCTCGATCGATATCAACTTCTTTACCCGCAAATTCGCCAGTAATTGTTTGTAATTTCCAAGTCATAGTTTCGATCCATTATTCAAGTTTTGACATTTTAACATGGCTGTTTTCGAGATTCACATTGAACGCATGTTATCGAGATGGTCTCAATGTCGTGGTTGTGACCGTATTTTGTGTTCTTTGCACATCTTGTTTTGGCTCAATCGCGACAGGGGTTTCCACCACGACTTGGGCATTGTTTGTATTTGTTGTGGCAACTTGATTGTAAATCACAGGCTTTGGCAGCACTCGCGTTGATTTCACCACAGGATCCTGAGTCACGATGACATTTGGACGTTCAATCACACGCCCTACTGGCTTAGACTGTGCTGTTGGAGCAGTATAACGCTGTACCTGCGGCTCTACTGCTTGAGGCGTTGATGGCACTACGATAGGCTTGACGGGTTGAGGAGTACTTGATACAGGCAACCGCTGTTGGAAGATATCATCAACATTATCCGGTAACTTCTTAAATGTCCCATCACCATCCAGTGCTAACTGCAAACTGTATAAACGATCATAGCGTTGCTGTGACAATCTACGAATATCAGCCGTATCTCCTACGATTGTTGGATGAATAAAAACGAGTAGGTTTCGTTTCACATTATTCTTTGCATCTGCTCTAAACAGTCTACCCAAACCAGGAATCGAGCTTAAACCTGGGACGCCTTGACGCGTTAACTTAGTATCATCTGAAATCAGACCACCCAGCACAATTGTTTGACCATTTTCAGCCAAAATTGAGGTTTTTATGGCACGCTTAGTGGTCACCAAGTCTTTCGCCTCACCACTATCTGGCTTCACTGAGGATACTTCTTGTTCTACAGCAAGACGAACTGTTCCACCTTCACCAATTTGTGGAATAACCTTTAATGTTACACCAACATCTTTACGCTCAATTGAAGTATAAGGGTTTGCTGTTCCACCTGTTGTTGTCACAGATCCTGTCTGGAATGGGACATTCTCACCTACAACGATATAAGCTTCCTCGTTATCCATGGTGACAATCGATGGTGTAGACAATAAGTTCGACTTGGTATTGGTCTTTAATGCCTGAATCAGTGCGCCATACAGTTTACGCGATCCATTCGCACCTTCTTTATATTCACCTAAGGCCAATGAAGCACCAGCTCCAATCAAACCAGCACCCGTAGCTACATTACCAAGAAATCCAGAAGCCAATTGACTCAGCCCTACACCCGCTTTATCAAAATTGATTACACCAATACCACTACTGATGTCACCTAGTGCCCACTGAACACCCAATTGATCTACATCATTTCCTTCAACTTCAACAATAGCAGCCTCAATGAGAATTTGTTGACGACGCACGTCAAGTTGTTGAATAGCAGATTCAATTTCACGCATGAGTTGAGGATCTGCTTTTACCACTAATGCATTTTGTGCACCATCAGCAATAATACTCACGCCATTACTATTAAAACTCGTAATGTCTTGTTGATTTTGATTTGAACCACTATTCAAATTAATCGCTGGGGTACTCACACTCCCATTTGAAGACGTATTACTCGAGCTATTATTAATTAATGAGTTACTAGCACTTGAATTGGAGCTTGAACTATTTGAATTACTGGTACTATTCACCGCCTGACCAGATACTAAACCTTGTAAAATTTCAGCCAATTTTTTTGCGCTTGCATACTTAAGCTTAAATACTTTTAGACCGCCTAGGCGATCAGCTGAAGGAACATCAAGCATTTCGATCATTTGACGAATGCGTTTACGAGTACTTGGATCACCCTTGATCAAAATCCGATTAGTACGTGCATCTGCAATAATACGTACTCGAGAACCTGAAATGTCTTTGGCACCACCCGTAGAAGACATTGAATCCAACAAAACTATCAGCTCTTCAGCTTGGCTAGACTGCAAGCTAATAGCCTCAATATCGTTTTGCCCCGTTCCATCTAAATTACGAATAATCGTTTCAAGCTGTGCAATATTATTCGCACGATCTGAGACTATAAGCGCATTTGTTCCTTGTACCGCCGCCAAATGCGCAAATTGCGGCATGAGTGGTCTTAACGCGGGTATTAGATCATTGGGGTTAGTATTTTCCAGCCAAATGACACGAGTGACCACTTGATCACCTCGTGCGTTCCGAGAGGCATCAAAAGGCACACCTGAATTTTTTACATTATTGTCAGGGACTAAGCGGATAGTGTTACCCGCAGGTACAGCAACAACACCATTAACGTTTAACACACCCAAGAACAGATCATAGACTTCAGCTTTGTTTAAAGCCTTATTTGAAATAACCGTCACATTACCCCGAACCCGCGGATCAACTGCGAAGTTTTTTCCCGTGATATCTGCAACTTCGTTGATAAATGCAGTCAAATCTGCATCACGCAGGTTAATTTTCCAAGTTTGCGCTTGCGCAGCGGTACTTACGACAGCCAATACTGGTGCTACTGCGACCATCGCCCAAAGTGACCGATTTCGATTAAAAAAATCCATAACTTGTTATATTTCCTAATACTTTATGCAAATTAACACATTTTAAAATTCTTGTTGGAAGGTCATCACTTGATCACCTCGTTTTACTTCAATGCGAACTTTACCTTCTCGTTTAGCCTGTTCTAGCAGTTGTGCATCGCTTTGTCCTTGACCGACTGATTGCCCATTCAAGGATAAAACGCGATCGCCAGGTCTTAATCCCAGTTTACTTCTCAAAAATGCAGGCGTTCGATCAGTGACTTCATAACCTTGACCACTGTCAGTGTTGACACCCATATTACTTAAGTATTGTTCACGATTTTCTTGAATTTGATTGATTGCCTGCCCAATGGCATTTTGAGTGGTCGTTTGACCAGAATTCGGTGTTACGTTAGCAGAATTTTGCTGTGCATCAGGTATCAGTGGCTGATTAAGATTTTCTATTCCGGTAAATCTCAACTCAGTCGTCGCACCACTTGGCTGTTTCAATACCACATGATCCCAATATACTTTTGAAAGCTGATAAGAACTTCCTTCTAAGGTTTGTCCAATGGTATAACGATCAGCAACCTCTCGAACTTTAATCACGGCTGAAGATTGACTACTCGGCGTCGAAACCACAACCCCTTGCAACGTAAGCTCTAAATTAGCATCAGCAGCACTCACTTGCGCACCTGTTTCTTGAAACAATGAGAAACTCGATATATTCGGAACAGGAAGTTGCTGCGAACCTAATGCGACTTGGTCAACTTGCATGACTTGCGGTGGTGCAACCACCAACCAAAATAATGAAGCGAGCCTCCACATCATGATTAAAATCAGAACAAATAAAGTAAGTGGAGCAATTCGATCTAAATCTTTAAATGAAATTTGTGAAAACTTATCTTGGAATCCCTTCATTAGAAGCCTCCACTCAGCAGTGGCTGTCTCGTACTGACAACAAAGGTATCCAAACCAGCTTTACCATCATATGAAGGCACATTCATTAATAATCTTTGGGTCACCTGTGCATCCAACATTAATGCAGGATCTAAACTAAGGTTGGCCATTTTTTGCCCGCGCTGATCTTGTACATCAATGAGCAGTTTTCCAGCTTCGTCTGAAAATTGCCCTTTTAAAGATGGCATATTCATTCGTTCTTGTTTCTGGGCAAAGGTATAAGTTAGCGTACCACCACCCCATTGCATCTCTCCGGCGGTTTTTGCAAAACCATCGTTTTGTTTGAATTGAAATGCTACATCCTTCAACTGAATACTATTCTGAGGCCATTGCCAATCCACAAATGTTTTGAGTGTTTCAGGGGCAATATTTCCACTCATATTTTTGATAATTATTTTTTTCCCAAGCCCATAACCCACCACACCGTTGAGTTGCGTCTGACCACTATGTATTTCTAAGTTGGCACCAGCTCTTAATAAAATCAGATCGAGAGGACGTGTTTGCCAGATGACAGAACCTGCAAGATTTCCTTTTTGCCAATCTGCTTGACCTTGCCAGATATTGCCACTGACATTTTTTAAAATTTGATTATTTTTATAAAATTTAGCAATGAGCCACGAGGCTGGAACTTGTAAAAAAACAAATAATAAAAAAGCGAAGATAGCGACGCTTAACCACACCATTTTTTTTGATTTTTTTATCATTCCATGTATACCAACATCTAAGTCTAATTAACCGCAAAATGTTTGAAAATTTTCTATCTTGGTATTATGCATAAATTTTACACTTCTCCAATTCACTTATAAAAAAACCAAGCAGATTTGCTTGGTTTTTTTAATATTAGTGTCATTACATGACAAATCAGTGAAATTAGATAAGGAAATCTTCTAATTTGGCACCTTTTTCAAGCTCTGCAACCAACCAACGTGGCTTCTTTCCACGCCCTGTCCAAGTCTCCGCAGTATTATTTTTATTACGATAACGAGGCTCTACAGATTTACGCGTGCTTTTCTTACGCTTTTGTGCACCATATTCAATGAATTGCTCTAAAGACATACCCACTGATTCAGCAATTTGAGTAATCTGATGATAAGCATCTTCAATTTCCTGATCTTTCTTAGACTCGATCAAAGCTTGGGCTTCAGCAGTTAACTTTCTTAACTCTTCAACAGATAAATTACTAATATCAGGCATAACATTTACTCCAAAAAATTCAATATCATTATTAGATTTATAAAGCGCCATCTTATTGTTATAAATTATTTTAATCAATCCATCATGTTATTTAATATACATAAATAAAACAAATAATTTAACACATTAATTAACCGAGTCTATTTCTATTATTTTTTCTCTAATATGCTCTGGAATCAAAACCTTTTGCATTGTATTTTTATCCACGCAAACTATAACGGCCTCAGCAAGTGCCACAATTTCATTCTGTTGCTCACTCCAAACTGTATATTCCATCCTGAAGGCAGAGTTACGCAATTCAACCACTTTAGTTCCAATGCGTAAATAATCAGGATAAAACACTGGTTTAAGATATTTACAACTATTTGAAGCCACAACAGTATTAATATCTAACGCTAAGATTTCTAATTGATTCAAATACTCTATTCGAGCAGTTTCAATATATCGATAATAAATCACATTATTGACATGTCCAAAAGCATCCATATCACCCCACGCGACTTTTTGATGGGTGATGACTTTGTACTCATTCATTTGTTTCATTCATCATTCTCATAACTTAAATTGAATAAATTTATTATGGGTCTCAAAGACACTGTTCAATTGCTGAGTTAATACAGCATCGCCTTTTAATACAGATTTAATTCTTAAATAGTTCATTAAAGGGTGATCAGGATATAATTGCAATAATGCCTCAGCATCCTGTTCACGATGAGTCGCAGTATATATATGCCATTTAGAAAAACTCAGAATCGGTAATCCAGGATATTTCATTTCAAAATGATCAATCTGGTTTTCAAGCATTTCATAATCAGGATTTTGTTTTAACAATTGTTGTTGAAACCATAAATAAAAAATATCCTGATCGAACCGTTCTTCTAATAAAGACAAAGAAAGTTGAGTTTCATCAAAAGCCATCTCAGGAATGCGAGAAATAAGTTTTAACCATAACGATTTAATACCATATGAAGACGACACAATTTGATCACTCATTTGAGCATACCGAATTTGAATAAGCTCTAAATCTGTATTTGAAGCGTTGTCAAAATCATTGAGTAGCTTTAAAAGCCATTTCTTTTTATGTTCCAAATCTAAATGACCATATTGCGTAGCTTTTAAATAATGCCATGGATATTGAATCGCAAATCTACCCCATAGATGATTCAACTTATGCTGATAAGCATCTTCAAGATCTTTTAACCAAGGTGACAGCATATGACCATGTAAAAACTCTAAATGGGTTAAAGCCTGATCTGGAAGCTCTTGAGCTAAATAAATTTCAATACGCTGGAGTTCAGCCAATTCAAAAGCATCTGCAGGACTTTGTTGTAAAACACTCAACGCATCATCAATACGATCTTGCTTCAACCATATACGAGATTGAATAACTTCTTTGAGTAATCCTGAATTCTCAAACACAGGTTGTAAATATTCTCGCTGTTTTGTGTTTGCCTCCAAAACCCACAAAACTCCTAATTTTTCATACGTATGTAACCTTGAAAAGTCTGTAACTTGTTGAATTTTACGCTGCTCTCTTGATCTCATCTTTCCAACCCAAAACCATAAAAGATGAAGAGATAAAGCAACGAATAGAGAAAAAAATGAAACAAACCAGAGGTTCGTTTGAATCTGAATACCGTGCCAAAGCATGTAAATATAACCTGGCCCTTCTTGATAACTCAGCACACTTAACATGGCTAATATCATTAAACCAACTAATGCATAAACTATAAAAATATGTTTCATGATTAGCCCTCTAAAATTGCTTTACTGTTCAATTTAGGGACAGGTAAAAGTTGTGCTTGTTTGAGATGTTTCGCTTTATTTTTTATTTTGATTGCCGCAGCATCAGGCAGTTGATCCAGTTCATCGATAATTGAGGTCAGTGCATTTTGATAATCAATGTATTGTCCTTGTTGTAGTGCTCTTTGAGCAAATAACACTCTCAATTGAACTTCTTTTAAAACTAATCTTCGATTAAGTAATACCGGCATCTGTTCATCAACGCGTTCAACTTTGAATACACGCTCAAACCATGAGGATTGCGAAGAGTTATCACTCGTGATGTGCTGTACTTGTTGTTCATTTTTCAAATTTGCATCAATATTTTCAAGCAAGTCTCCTAACTGAGCCATTTGAATATTTTTTGCCACAACATATTGTTGAATCATTTTTTGATCATGCTCAACAGCTCGATGCATTGAAACCTGCAATGTATCTGCCAAAGCCAAGCGCTCAACCAGTTGATCCAGTTGATTGAGTTGCTCAAGCGCATATACAAACTCATGTTGATCTAAGGCAAATTGAATTAGCTCTAATTTTTGACTTAAGAGTTTGATTGGATTGATTTCAGATTGAATTTCTTGTTGATTCTTGTTTTGCTGAGGTGGATTGGATTGAGACGAAACCTGCTGATTTGAGCGCTGAATTGCTACCAACTGATCATTCAAACTTGCCACTAATTGCTCTGATTTATGTTGAGTTTGTTGTAGCAACTCAACTTTTTTTTGTAATGAAAAATGATCATAGCTGAGTTTAATCAACCAAATGATTAAGCCTAAAATGAATAGATATAAAATTTTCTTCATGAGTGCCTATGTTCACTTTCAAGCTGCGACAAAATCGTATCTGGCATTAAGTCCGCAATTTGAGTGATTTGAAATTTAGTATTTGAGGTCTGTTGATACATACACACGATCTGATATAACCGATCCGCTAAAACCAAGTAATGACCGTGTTGCATAAATACAGTATAATTTTTGCATAAACTCAGCCAATTTTTCCAACTGGCTTCACTACTAATCAATACAGCATAAAGTTGTGGATTTGCATTGAATGCTTCAAGTAGATGTTTAAATTTATCTTGAGCATCACTTGGGCAGTAGCGGGAGTATAAAACAAAATTAAGTACTTCAATTTTAGCAGTACGACACTGCTGCATCATGAACTGACGGCCACCTTCTCCCCGCCAAAACGCAATACGTTTGAGATCAGCATTTTGTGTTAAAACCGGAAGACTTAACATTCCTTCAGATGTTTCAACATCTGGAACTAAACTTTTAACACCATATCGACTTAGAGCTTCAGCTGTTTTCCGGCCAACTGCAATCCATTTGATATGATTTAAATCGGTCAATCTAAGTCCCGATTTTTCGAGAAACTGCATGCCAACTTCAACGGCTGTTGGACTGACGACCACAATCACTTGTGCTGAAATTAATTGCTGAAAGAGCTGATCAAGTTCATCACTCCAATGAACAGCAGCCAACTCTAGTACAGATAGCTCGATAGGCTCATATCCTGCACGTACCAGTGCCTCATTGAGAGGCTTAGCACGATCTGCAGGTCGAGTATTGATAAACTTCATTTCATTTTTTTATTTATACAGTGCTTTTAATAAATCAGCAGCACCTTGGTCAATCAAAGCTTTTGCTAGTGAAACACCCAACGTTTCAGCTTTTTCAACTGGACCTTCTACTTTAGCAACCAATAATGTTTGACCATCCACACTGCCAACACGCCCCTCTAATTGAATCTGTTGATCATTTAAAGTCGCATATCCCGCAATCGGTACCTGACACCCACCTTCCAAATAAGCATTAAATGCCCGTTCTGCACGAACACACGCATCAGTTTCTGCATGTAATAAAGGTCGAATCAACTCTAATACGCGTGCATCGTCACCTCGACACTCAAGACCTAATGCGCCTTGGCCAACTGCGGGCAAACTCGTCTGTGTATCCAGCGTGTGTCGAATACGCTGTGCTAAACCTAAACGCTTTAAACCTGCGCTTGCCAAAATGATGGCATCGTAAAGCCCCGAATCAAGCTTAGATAGTCGCGTGCCTACATTTCCACGTAAATCTATAATCTCAAGATCTGGACGAGCTTTTAAAATTTGACATTTACGACGCAAACTTGAAGTTCCCACTTTGGCTCCGAGGGGCAAATCTTCAAACTTATTATAAGTATTCGAAACAAAAGCATCTAAAGGATCTTCTCGCTCGCAAATCACAGCAAGACTTAATCCTTCTGGGAGCGCCATCGGCACATCTTTCATAGAATGGACAGCCAGATCTGCACGACCATCAAGTAATGCAGCCTCAAGCTCTTTAACAAATAAACCTTTTCCACCAATCTTGGCTAAAGGAGTGTCTAAAATTTTATCACCTTGGGTCACAAACGTCACCAACTCAACTTTTAGACCAGCATGTAGGGTCTCAAGTCGCTCACGAATATGCTCCGCCTGCCATAAAGCCAATGGACTTTGACGAGTTGCAATTTTTAAGGTTTTGATCATTTTAATGCTGCCAAACTTTAGACATCCTAAACTTACCCTGCTGTCCCAAAATTGCAAGTAAATTGTTCGGCAATCATTATAATTTTAGGCAACTAAATATTTTGCATTCTTTCTCTAAGCAAAGGTAAGTGACGGCGACTGACCGCCAATTTCTCTTCAAGTTCACGACAACGAACTTGATACTGGCCTGAAGCAACCAACTCCAATCCATCCAAATAATCCAATGCAATCAGCGCATTTCGATGAATTCGTATAAATTTATTTGAAAACTCACGTTCTAAATCTTTTAAGGTCTCATCAATCAAAACACTGCCGTTTTTGTGTCGTACTGTTACGTATTTCTGATCAGCCAGAAAATAGTAAACATTTTCGATAGGAATGAGTTCAAGACCACGATACGTTTTCGCAGCGATTTGCTGACGCTGATGTTTTTCTTCCATATTTTCTTTTTGTTCTATATTTGACATTTGAGCTTGAGTAAGTTTAGTTAAATTATTCAGTGTATTTTCTAATTCTGATTTGATAATCGGTTTTAATAAATAGCCTTTCGCTTGTGCCTGAATAGCAGTCAAAGCATGCTCATCATAGGCCGTGCAAAAAACAATAGCAGGCATTGGGTTTAGCTGTGAAAGATGCTGAGCACATGTCAAACCATCCATTTCAGGCATTTGGATGTCAAGTAAAATTACATCAGGCTCATATTGTTGCACTAAGGTCAAAGCTTCTTTTCCATGGTGCGCAGCTGCAACAACTTGATGACCCAATTGAGTGACCAAGCGAGATAAGCGCTCAACCGCGAGTGGCTCATCATCACAAATTAGGATGTCCATTGTTCCTCCTTGCTCAAGTTAACGTTGCTTATTTTAATGTATTAACTTGATTTTATTTATATTGGTACTGGACTACAGTCGTGTAAATTCCATTACCTGCATGACTCCTAAACTGTACCGTATACCCATAGTGTGCTTTCAAACGCTGTTTCACGTTTTCTATCGCAATACCATTCCCCTCCCTATTGGCCATTTTATCGGCTATATAAGGGTTAGTAATGACTATAGTGACTTGATTTTGTAATATTTCAACCAATATGACAATCTTTGCATCAATTAACTTTTTCTCCACCCCATGAAAGATACTATTCTCAATTAAAGGCTGTAAAGTTAAAAAAGGGATACTTGCTTGGCCCAACTGCTCTGGTTGCAAGATATTCCATTCCACATTTAATCTCGAACCCAACCTTAGCTTTTCAACCGCCAAATAATGTTCACACAATTGGATTTCTTCTTTTAATGTGACAATTTTAAGCTCTTGAAAGCTTGCTCTAAACAACCTTGAAAGATCGATCAGCATTTGCTCTGCTTTATCTGGATCACTCCCAATCAGACTCACCACACTATTTAAACTATTAAAAAGAAAGTGTGGATGTATTCTTGCTTGCATGGCTTGAATTCGAGCATTCAATTCACCTTGTTGCTGCTTTAACCACTCACCACGAACATAGATATATCGTAAACAAAAAGTGATCAACAATACACCATAGCTCATATGTAAAATCACATGATCAAATAAAAGTAACCATGAAAATTTTTGTAAAGAAAAGTTACTTCCCCAAAAAAACAGAAAATTCAAACTACAAGTAGTGAACAGGATGATGAGTTCTAATAGTACAAATGTATAAATCGCAGACTGCCAAGTGGTTAGTTTTTGCCAAAACTCCCTAAATAAATCAATTACGGCGATAAAGACCAATACCACCCAATTGATATAAAGCACATACCTGATCACCTGTGATGTCTGTAAATTTGACCAAGACTGTGACTCTGCTAGGCACAACAATAACGCCAAAAAAATACTGGCAATAAACAGCTCTGCAAAATATTGCCATTGCCCAATACGTACAAAGAAATTGGCGTCGATAAATTCTTGTTTATCTTTTGAAGAATTATCCATAGGCAAGACTTCGGCATCTTGATTTGAATTTGTTATACTTGATGCAAAATTACTGCTTTTTCTTTTACTGAGCCGACATGACCACATCTTCTAATTCCTCTAATCCGTCACAAGCCCAAACTTCAGGTATGTGGGGCGGTCGTTTTTCCGAAGCAACTGATGCCTTTGTCGCTGAATTTACAGCATCTGTTCAATTTGACCAACGCTTTTATAAACAAGATATTGCAGGTTCAATCGCACATGCAACGATGTTGGCAAAAGTCGGTGTACTCACTGAACAAGAGCGTGATGACATCATCGCAGGCTTAACCGCAATTAAAGCGGACATTGAAGCTGGCAACTTCGAATGGCGTATTGATTTAGAAGATGTTCACATGAACATTGAATCTCGATTAACACAACGTATTGGGATTACAGGTAAGAAATTACATACAGGTCGTAGCCGTAATGACCAAGTAGCAACGGATATTCGTTTGTATGTACGTGATGAAATTGATGCCATCTTAGGGTTATTACACAAACTGCAAAAAGGCATTCTAGGTTTGGCTGCTAAAAATACAAATACAATCATGCCAGGCTTTACACATCTTCAAACTGCACAGCCTGTGACGTTTGGACATCATTTAATGGCATGGTTTGAAATGCTGGTACGTGACTCAGAACGTTTGATTGACTGCCGTAAACGCGTGAATCGTATGCCTTTAGGTTCTGCTGCGCTTGCAGGTACCACTTATCCAATCGATCGTGCTTATACAGCAGAACTTTTAGGGTTTGAAGCAGTTGCAGAAAACTCATTAGATGCTGTATCTGATCGTGATTTTGGTATTGAGTTTAATGCTGCGGCATCACTCATTATGATGCACTTATCTCGTATGTCTGAAGAATTAATTCTTTGGACATCTGCACAATTCAAGTTTGTGAATATTCCTGACCGCTTCTGTACAGGCTCTTCAATCATGCCTCAGAAGAAAAATCCTGATGTACCTGAACTTGTTCGTGGTAAAACAGGCCGTGTATATGGTGACTTAATGAGTCTACTTACCCTCATGAAAGGTCAACCTTTGGCATATAACAAAGACAACCAAGAAGATAAAGAACCATTATTTGATGCTATTGATACGGTTCGTGGCTCTTTAATGGCTTTCGCAGACATGATTCCTGCGCTTGTTCCAAATATTCCTGAAATGCGCGAAGCTGCGCTGCGTGGTTTCTCAACAGCAACCGACCTTGCTGATTACTTAGTGAAGAATGGTGTTGCATTCCGCGATGCACATGAAATCGTCGGTAAAGCAGTTGCGCTTGGTGTCCAAGAAGGTAAGGATTTATCAGAACTTACGCTTGAACAACTTCAACAATTCTCTGATTTAATTCAAGCTGACGTCTTTGAAAAAGCTTTAACTTTAGAAGCTTCTGTCAATGCACGTAACCACATCGGTGGAACAGCACCAGCTCAAGTTGAAGCAGCAATTGAGCGTGCTCATGCGCGTTTACAAGCTCTTTACGCTTAATTTCTGATTATATTTTTGGAGTATTGATATGTCTCGCCAAGTATTTTGCCGTAAGTATCAAAAAGAAATGGAAGGTTTGGATTTTGCACCATTCCCTGGCCCTAAAGGTCAGGAACTATTTGATAGTGTTTCTAAGCAAGCATGGGGCGAATGGTTGAAGCATCAAACTACTTTAATCAATGAAAAACGTTTAAATGTCTTTGAAGCTGATGCAAAAAAATTTCTTGAAGAACAACGTGAAAAGTTCTTCAACAATGATGAAACTTTAGAAAAAGCTGAAGGCCTAAAGCCTGAGTAAAAAAGAAAGCACTGCTTTTCTTTTTTACGTAAGATAAGGACGAAGTCCGCGTAGGCTTTAATCTAAAAAGAATCCCCATCTTTGGGGATTCTTTTTTATGCGTTACTTTAAAAATTAGGCAAGAAAAACACAGAAGGTGTGCACAGGCTTTAATCACAAAAGAATCTCCGTAATAGAGGTTCTTTTTTTATGGGACATCAAATAAATATCAATGGAGTCAAAATTTAGCTGACGAAAGAAGTGCTTGTGGTGGATTTAAAATATGACCTAATTGGTAAACTCCATCCATATTTAACTGCATCTCCATTCGGTCAACACGAATTGGGCCAAATTTAATGTAAATCTGCCGATTTTGAAGATCAAACCGCTGCTCCAAAACCTGTCCATTGAATTGTAAAGAGTTCATAGATGTTAAGTCCATAAGCGCTTTAAAAGGTTGCTCTTCATCCTTTGTATAATGAATCCTTTTTCTATCACTCACGAAATTTTCTAAATGGTTTAAATCCTGAGATTTAAAAGATGTAATTTCACGAATTTGAGATTCCTCAATACCTAAAGCATTGACCAAACTTAACTGATCATCTGACAGTAATTTAAAATGCCCATTGTTAGGATGTTCCGCCCAACTCAAACTCGAAAGACCCCAAGCACAGATTCCCCACAAAACTTGCTTAAATTGCCTCATTCCCCATCGCTCTCACTGAACGTAATAAAAGCCATCTTTAAAAACATTTCAGCCAAAAACAACTACCATTTATCTTAAATATCATTTACTTAATAAGAATTGTTAGACTCACGTCACAGACAAATCTTTTTTATTGATATTTATCTTCCTATCTAAAAAAAGACTGCATAAATGTAAAGCAGAAAATAGACACATAAGATGATTATGAGTTATCAATTTCATCAGAGTAGGCTAATCTCTGTATTAAAATTAACCACCATTTGAGCGCATCATGTTTATCATTCGTCCCTATATTGAGACTGACTTAGAACACATCATTCAACTCTGGGAAAGATGTGATCTAACACGACCATGGAATAATCCAGAAATTGATATTTTTAGGAAAACTGCACAAAAAGATGACTTATTCTTGGTGGCTGTGAAAGATCAGTTCATTATCGCCACATTAATGGGTGGCTACGACGGTCATCGTGGGTGGATCAATTACCTCGCGGTACATCCCAATCACCAACGGAATGGTGTTGCTACAGCGTTGATTCAACATTTGGAAAAAAGATTGATTGCACTTGGTTGTCCAGAAGTTCAGCTTTTAGTGCAAAAAGAATTTATTGATATTCAAAACTTTTATGAACAATTGGGATATGACGAAAAAGAAGTTGTATGCCTTGCTAAAAGACTCATTCACGACCATTAAGAAATTTTATAAAACAGGAGCATTTATCAATTTACCGATCCGTAAAAAAATTGGGAATCAAATATTAAATTTATGACTGGTATCAACATTCAAAGTTAAGGCATATTGGCTCATCTGATTTAAGATTTGTGTCGCCTGATTATCGGCTTGCGTATTTTCTTTAAAGTATTTCTTTAAAGCTGACCATGTATTTAAATAATCAATCAATTGATCAATCCGCCATTTACAATGCATGTGCTGCTCACAGGTCGGGATTTCTTCAAAAGGAAATGGAATCGTTTGATATTTCAGATCAATATAGTGACGCTCACTCTCCCAATATGTTTTCAATACTTGGTGATATAGCTTTTCAATACAGCTTTGGAGCTCCTCATTCTCCACTTCAATAAGCCCATATCCAATCACTGCAAAGACCCCCTGGGGCTTCAGTGTTCGATAGACTTCTTGAAAAAAATAACTCAAAGTCAAACGAATGAATGGCTTGGGCAACTGTAATCAGGTCAAAACATTGTGCTTTAAAATTGCTATGTTCAGCGTTTTCAATTCGGTAGATTACATTATCTATTGCTGGGGCTTGCTGAAGCTGTGCTGCGCTTATATCCGTTGCAATGACTTGATTAAAATGCGGAGCCAATAAGCGGGTGAATTGTCCTGAACCTGCCCCGCAATCCCAAGCCATTTCATAGTTCTGAACATATTTGAAGATTTCGTCAATCACACTTTGTGGATAACTTGGGCGAGCTTGTTGATAAAGCTCACTTTGATCAGAAAATAGGTCTTTCATTTTTTATTCTGAATTTGATCGAGAAATCAACCTTAGCACATCAAAAAAAATGGATGATGAATGACTTCGATTCATTTTGTATTATTTTATAAGCAAAAAAATCCTCAACATTGTTGAGGATTTTTCGAATATGGTGGCGAGACCCAGGATCGAACTGGGGACACACGGATTTTCAATCCGTTGCTCTACCAACTGAGCTATCACGCCGATGGGGTGTATTAAGCCGTAACTGAGCTCAATAGTCAATAAAAATCATGCATTTTTTATTTGTTCGAGTAAATTTTACCCAAAAAAAATCTCTGATGGGATCAGAGATTGAAAATACAAATTCTTAAAATAATATGGTGGCGAGACCCAGGATCGAACTGGGGACACACGGATTTTCAATCCGTTGCTCTACCAACTGAGCTATCACGCCGATGTCGCGTATTAAACAGTTTCATCTCGATATAGTCAAGCAAGTTTTTGGGATATTTAAACAACTGGATGTTTTTAAAACAACATTTAGATTATTCGATGTAAATACATACAAATCCAATAAAAAAAGCCAGTATTGACTGACTTTTAATATTTAAAATCGAACAATAGTTTTAAATTTTTTCCAAACTACTTAAACAACGATGTATTGCACCACATCCAGGCTCAAAATGATTAACGCCTTTCTCTTCTTCCATTCGACATGCTTCATTCACTAAGCGCTCTGCGACACCACGTCCACGGTTAGCCGGATGAACTACGATATTTTCAAGCGTTCGACTTTCACCTTGTCCAGTTGACCAAATGGCCCCAATGATCTTTGTATTAAATTCTGCCGTGTAAAGTAAGGTATACTGAGCTAAGTTTTGCTCAAGTTGTTCAATGGCATCTTGTCCGTCACTAAATTCTGGACTGGTGTCATATAAGCGCTCAAGCTGTTCACGAACTTCAACATTATCAAGCGAAGTTATTGCATGTACGGTTATAGGCATTGATTAACCCTCCTGAGCAATCTAATATGCTGTCACTTTCGTGACATCGAAAATCTACATTCATCATTTTTAACGTTTTTGAGGAACGTGTCTATGACGCAACGTATCAGTGAAGTGGTAAGAAACACAAACGAAACCAAAATTCGTGTTCGCGTGAATCTTGATGGTACTGGTCAAGGCACCCTCAATACAGGTGTTCCATTTTTAGACCATATGATCGACCAAATCAAGCGCCATGGTTTATTTGATATCGATATTCATTGCGACGGCGATTTAGAAATTGATGATCACCATACAGTAGAAGACTGTGGTATTACCCTTGGTCAGGCATTTGCACAAGCTTTAGGTGACAAAAAAGGTTTACGTCGCTATGGTCACTTCTATGCACCACTTGATGAGTCCTTGAGTCGTGTCGTTGTTGACCTATCAGGCCGCCCTGGCTTATGGATGGACATTCCATTTACGCGCGCGCGCATTGGTACTTTTGATGTCGACCTATTCTCTGAGTTTTTCCAAGGCTTTGTGAATCACGCATTAATGACACTCCACATCGACAATTTGAAAGGTAAAAATAGCCATCACCAAATTGAAAGTGTATTTAAAGCATTTGCACGAGCACTTCGTATGGCTTGTGAAGTAGATCCACGTGCAGAAAATACTGTAGCTTCAACCAAAGGTACTTTGTAATGACCCGTATTGCCCTTCTTGATTATGGCATGGGAAATCTTCACTCAGCAGCGAAAGCACTTGAGCATGTTGGTGCAACCGTTGATGTGACCAATGATCCTAAGCTGATTGCTCAAGCAGATAAAATTGTGTTCCCAGGCGTTGGTGCAATGCGTGATTGCATGCAAGGCATGCATGAGGCTGGCATTGACGAGGTTGTACGCAATGCCGTTTTCAACAAGCCTGTCCTTGCGATTTGTGTCGGCATGCAAGCTCTGATGCAACACTCTGAAGAAAATGGTGGTGCAGATGCATTAGGCATTTTTGAAGGTGCTGTTAAACGCTTTCCAGATATTGAAGGTTTAAAAGTTCCCCATATGGGTTGGAATCAGGTACACCAAGCAGATCCAAGCCATCCAATGTGGAACAACATTGATCAAGATGCTCGTTTCTATTTCGTACATAGTTTCTATGTTGAACCGAAACAATCTGAGATCATTGCTGCGACATGTAACTACGGTTTGGAATTCTGCACCGCAATCCATAAAGATAATTTGTTTGCTACGCAGTTCCATCCAGAAAAAAGTCATACAGCTGGCTTGCAGTTGTTGAAAAATTTTGTAGAGTGGAAAATTTAAAGCCATAATAAAGCTCACTGTTTTCAGTGAGCTTTTTTTCAGACTTTACTCTAAATATCTTTTACGACAAAGCCACCTTCAATTGGCTCAACAGTTACTTTAATTTCTGCTTTTAGATTCAGTGCAGCATAACGACTTTTAAGTTCTGAAATTAATTGTTCTGGCGTTGCATCTTTTAAAGCCAACTCATCCTTCAAAGGATACTGTTTAAAACTTTCTGATTTTTTACCATCTTTTGCGTCTGAAACCCATCGTTCTGCAGCACTCAGTACTTTCGCTAATTCAACTAGATGTTGAGCATTGGCAGGAGTTGACTCTTGCACCCATTTCGACAGCGTTTCCTTAGAGACTCCCAATGCATTCACCACATCAGTCGGTTTAATGTTTTTCTCTTTGATCAATTTTCTAAGTTTTTTAGCACCTTCGCTAAATAAATCATCTTCTTGAACTGCCATCGCTTCTGTCCAAATCTTATTCACTGTCTGCAGTTTCAATTTAACATTAAGCCTATGCAGTTGAGTCTAATATTGCCAAACAAATCAGATGAAATTGAAATTATTTTCAATATAGATAATTCACAAATAAAAGTGTGATCTAATTTTTCTCATTACTCAGTTTGAATTAAAAAGAAAAATAAATTGACCCAATGATTAATTGTTAACTTATGTAAAGACAATGAGCACCAATTTTAATCATTAAAAAAATACACAAAATTCACAAAATCAATCAACGAATCGAACAAGTTGGCATTTTAGGTATTTACACCATGCTACTCGATAATATTCATGCATTATAAGTGTACATTTATTCTATCAAGCACCAAATTAAATCACAATAAATAATTGATTTTGTTAACATTTTTAAACATTACCCTTGTGTTGTATTAAGTTGCTGTTTTTACGGCATATCTTCAAAATTATTCCACTTATATTGTTTTTTTTCGATTTGTCTGAAATTTTTTTCTTTGTTAATTATGAACTTGCTGAAACAACAATGATCCAACACTAACCACATATATTTTGGAGCAATCTGCACATGTTTAAACTTTTTACTGGAAAAATCAGTGGCGTTCTAAGCCTTGCTTTACAGGGAATTACGAAAGCAGTTGGTTTTATTCTAGAAACCGTAACGACAGTTGTAGATACCGTTGTTGACACAGTAGGGACGCTGACCAAACCATTAACGGATAAGTTAACAGAATTGCCACTGATCGGAGATACAGTGGAATCGGTACTCAATCTTGAAAATAATTTACTAGGAAATTTAAGCGGAGGCTTACACGCTATCGCTGATGATTTTTCGAAGGGAGATCTATTAGGGGGCATTAATACTGCATTGAATGGCACTACTGCAACTGTAGGCCAAACCATCAAAGATGTTTCAAATCTTGTAGGTGAGGTCGCTGGTTTAGCCGATCCCGTGACCGACCTGCTAAGCCAAGTGCCAGGTTTAGGTGCTGTCGTAAATGTTGTCGGAGAAACTTCTTCAAATCTTTTGGGATTCGTGAGTGAAACGGGAGATTATGTAGCAAGTACCAAACCTCTTGATCTCGTGACTGGTCTCATTGATGATCCTTTAGGCAGTGTCACAGGAACATTAGGAGATGTCTCAGGAACATTAGATAATTTACTGGATGATTTAGCACCTGTTACAGATGCTCTGTCATCGATTCCTGTCGTGGGTGATCTTGTAGGATTCACGGGAGAGATCACAAATGCTTTAGGTGCAATCCCAACCAGTATCACACCAACTAGCTTTGATCTAATCTCTAACTTAGATACAACACCATACATTTAATTCAAAGTTCGTATAAAAAACCGTCAACATTGTTCTGACGGTTTTTTTTCATTGTTACTTCGCTCATTTGATGTTTCTTTGCTAAGATTGCTGCGAATAAACTCCAGAATACTGGCAAGGAGCGAAAGCATGCTGATTATCCCTGCAATTGACCTTAAAGATGGTAAATGTGTCCGTTTAAAACAAGGTCGTATGGAAGACGATACCGTTTTCTCTGATGATCCTGTGGCAACAGCACAACATTGGGTAGACGCTGGCGCTCGCCGTTTACATTTAGTTGATCTAAATGGTGCTTTCGCTGGTACACCTATTCACAAACCTGTTGTGGAAGCGATTGCAAAAGCACAACCTGAACTGCCAATTCAAATTGGTGGTGGCATCCGTTCTCTTGAAACCATCGAACACTACTTAGATGCAGGTGTATCATTCGTCATTATTGGTACAAAAGCAGTCAAAGAACCTGAGTTTGTTGAGGAAGCTTGTAGAAAATTCGCAGGTCACATCATTGTCGGTATTGATGCAATCAATGGCATGGTCGCCACTGATGGCTGGGCAAATGTAACTGACGTAAAAGCAACTGATTTAGCTAAACGCTTTGCAGATGCTGGTGTATCTAGTATCGTGTATACCGATATTGCACGTGATGGCATGATGCAAGGTGTGAATATCGAACAAACAGTTAATCTTGCGACTTATTCAGGTTTACCTGTGATCGCTTCAGGCGGTGTGACCAATCTTGACGACGTTCGCAACTTAAAAGGTCAGCCTGGTATTTTAGGTGCGATTACTGGTCGTGCAATTTATGAAGGCACTTTAAATCTTCGTGAAGCTCAATTATTACTTGATGAACAAGCGCTCTAATAGCGCATGTTTCTAAAGAGGTCTTAGGACCTCTTTTTTCTTACTTAAAAAATATGTTGAATTTATCTCCTACCCTTAAAACCAAAACACCACAACTTGCCCTCATTGCAATTACGATGATTTGGGGTGCCAGTTTCATAACAGTCAAATATGGATTGAGCTTCAGCACACCAGTGCTTTTCGTTGCCTTTCGATTTGCAGCAGCTGCGCTGGCTGTTGGTCTCATCTCACTTCAATATTGTAAAAATTTTAGTGCCAAAGATATTTGGGCAGGATTTTGCATTGGAACAGTGATTGCAATTGGCTATGGAACGCAAACCATTGGCTTACAGACCATCACCAGTAGCGAGTCTGCCTTTTTGACAGCACTTTATGTGCCGTTGGTTCCCATCTTATTGTGGTTGCTCTTTAAAAAAAGGCCACATGTCATGACATGGATAGGGGCAGGACTCGCCTTTGTAGGTTTAGTTTTCTTAACAGGCAATGGGTTTGGTGCTATTCGGCTTGAATTTGGTCAGATCATTACCTTGATAGGATCAATTGCGATTGCACTTGAAATTATTCTCATTAGTTACTTTGTACCTCGAGTCAATTTACGCCGAGTGACGATATTACAACTCAT
Organism: Acinetobacter sp. 24-47-62; assembly: GCF_056779765.1. Taxonomy (NCBI): domain Bacteria; kingdom Pseudomonadati; phylum Pseudomonadota; class Gammaproteobacteria; order Moraxellales; family Moraxellaceae; genus Acinetobacter; species Acinetobacter sp. 24-47-62. The sequence continues at coordinate 235,507 of NZ_JBWYIN010000002.1, read as the reverse complement.
TTTTGCATCGTTAATTTGTTTTCTAATGGCACCATTGGTGGGTGAAACACAACTCCCTGAGTTTAACTGGATCTTCGTTGCGATTATTGGAGGATTAGGACTTGCAAGTGCAATCATTCAGTTAGTCATGAACTGGGCTCAACGCGTGGTTGATCCTTCACAGGCTGCCATTATTTATTCTGGCGAACCTGTTTGGGCGGCTTTGATTGGGAGATTAGCAGGTGAGCGTTTAGCTATGCTCTCAATTTTAGGTGGCGTGTTGGTTGTGCTCGGTGTAATTACCAGTGAGTGGAGACCAAAATTTAAGAAGAAAGAATAAGCTTATTGGGGCTCTTTTAGCTTTAACATCATACATGGTTGAAAATACTGTACTTCAGGCATAGGCGCATAAAAGGGATGCAAGAGTTCCTTCCATTTTAAATACGCCTCTGACTGCCTAAAACCTTCCGTATGATCTTCAAGTTTGTTCCAGTAAATCAGTAAAATATAAGCATGTTCATTATTCGTATTTTTAATCAGCTGAACCGCATTTAGCCCCTTCATTGGTGAAATAATGTCTTTAGCTAATTTAAAAGCATTTTCGAATGCTTCACTCTGGTTCATTTTGATATTTAAATGAACATGCTCAATAATCATGACACCACCTCATTCATGAGTTTTAATTATTGATACATTGGCTCGTTATCATTGACCTTAATAATTCCTTTGATCGCACGATAAACAATCCAAACCCATGACAAACCAATCACTGCGATACAGAATGTTGTTGCACCCAGTGCTACACCAGCAAAGGCATTAGGATTGTCACCCGTGAAGAATAAGAATAAAAACGGCAGGAACGCGATGATATTCCAAATTAAATACCACCAAAAAGTACGAATTTGCCAAGTAAAATGACTTTCAAAAATTGAGCCCTGTACTTTTGATCGTTTCCAATAGTTAATAATTAGCGCAATAACCGCCAAAATACCTGCTGAAAAAATAGCGATGATATACAGGATATAAAGTAAAATCGTTAAGCTGCGGTTTGGATCTTGATCAGCTGTATAATTCATAAAGTCACCTTTTTAATTTTTTTGAGGCTTTATAATTTCAAACCATTAAATGGTGAAATTATCCATAAAATAATCAGTATATTAAACGCTATAGTACAGAAATAAATTTTTCGAAATGGTTGTTTTTGTGTTTTATGACGCAAGCGTTGCTGAGCAAGCCAAGCACTCGGCCATCCTCCTAATATAGAAACCACATGTAATGTATTTTCTGGTACACGTTGACTCCCCTGTTGAGCCGCCGCTTTATCGTGTGCATATAAGCCATAGGTGATCAGGTTCATCAATAAAATAACCAACACCACCATCATACTCAATAGCCCCAATAGGACTAATGTAGCAAGCGTCAAGATATAAGCAATAATCGCTACTTGCATCGGTTGCATTTTTTGTTGAGTAACTGGTGAATGACGCGGCTTCGTTTTTACTTTTTTTGCCTGAGTCGCTTTTAAGTATGTTACTTGTTTCGCTTTAAATCGACCTTGACCATCCAATTGAACGATATACTCCAAAGCACAACCTGGAATCGGTCTTGGGCCTGGTTTGGCAAAATCTTTAATGTGAAGGAAAACGCGATCTTTGGATGAATCATTGGGTTGAATAAATCCATAGCCTTTTTCATCAAACCATTCAACTAGACGACCTTGATCACGCATATTTCCCCCAGATTTTTTAAAATTTTAAGCTGTGACAAATTTTAATCGTTCAACCAGCATATTGCGCATTTCTAAAGGATTTTTTTGCAAAATATCCTCGCCAACACGCCCCATTTCTTTGTTCTTTTGAGCCACTAGCAAACGCATCATCCAAAAACGTCCAGCTGCCATCGCTAAATAGAGTTCTAGGCATGATTTTTCATCACTGGTCATTTCACGTACACTTTGATAAGCCTCCAAGAATGCTAAGGCCTTTTCCTCATTCAAATGAACACTTGGATATTCTGTACAGAAATCATTCATCGTAATGGCGATATCAAACAAAAGTTCATCTTTATTCAACTCATAAAAATCGAGTATCCCTTTTAAAGTAGCCCCTTCAAATAAAGTGTTATCTCTAAATAGGTCAGAATGGATAAAACCTCGTGGACGATCAGGGTACATTGCGGTAAGAGCGTCATATAAACCTAACAAACTATTTAATAATACTTGATCGGCTGGATTTAGCGTAGGTCGAAGCTGCTGAGCCACACTTAACCAATAATCATGATTACGATACTCTGCGCGCTCTAAGGGAAAGTTATCGAGAGCCACATGTATTTGAGCCTGTGCAATAGCAATGGACTGAACCTGTTCAAGTGATGAAGGCATAGGATGCTTGCCACGCATTCTAGGCGCAATTTGTGCAGGTTTATTTTTTAAGATCTGAATCGAACGTCCTGAATGTTTCAAAGGTACAGGCACAGGCAGACCTGCATGACCCAGATGCTCAAGTACAGGGACGAGTTCACCTGCGCCTTGCTCATCCATATCTTCAAAAATTGTTAAAACAAATTCGGTTTGATCTGCACAAACTAGAAAATAGTTCGTATTTTGAATACCTCCTTGAATCGGAATCAGGTCAATCACCTCTAATCCATAAGGCGTAGCAAAATCCTGAACTTCCTTTAAAGTCAAAGTGGTATAAACCGACATAAAAAAACCTGCGAAAAAACTTACATTATTTTGATAGAATACCTGCTCCGACTACCAAGGTGTAGCACCAAAGTCTGTAAGTTTCATAATCGGCTGTTATTTTTGGAAAAAATTATGCTTGCTAAACGTATTATTCCTTGCCTCGACGTAGATAACGGTCGAGTTGTAAAAGGTGTTCAATTCCTTGATATTCGTGATGCAGGCGACCCAGTTGAAGTAGCACGTCGTTATAACGAACAAGGTGCAGATGAGATTACTTTTCTCGATATCACTGCAACATCTAATGGGCGTGACACCACTTACCGTACGGTTGAGCGTATGGCTGAAACTGTATTTGTACCACTGACCGTAGGTGGCGGTGTTCGTAAAGTTGAAGATATTCGTTTATTGCTTAACGCTGGTGCAGACAAAGTCAGTATTAACTCAGCTGCTGTCTTTAATCCTGAATTCGTTCAAGAAGCCTCTCAACGTTTTGGTGCACAATGTATTGTAGTTGCGATTGATGCAAAAAAAACGGGGGAAAATAAGTGGGAAATTTTCACACATGGTGGTCGCAAACCAACGGGTATCGATGCGATTGAATGGTCTGTGAAAATGGCAGAATACGGCGCAGGAGAATTGCTCATTACGTCAATGGATGCAGATGGTACAAAAGCTGGTTATGACTTAGCATTGATGCGTCACATTAATGATCGTGTAACGATTCCAACGATTGCTTCAGGTGGTGTGGGTAATCTTCAACATCTAGCAGACGGAATTTTACAAGGGGGTGCTGATGCGGTGCTTGCAGCCTCTATCTTCCACTTTGGTCAACACACCATCCCGGAAGCAAAACAATATTTAGCTGAACAAGGCATTGAAATGCGTCTTTAATCACGCCCCATAAAAAAGAGGCAAATGCCTCTTTTTTTTGCAAAAAAAAGAGCCCGAAGGCCCTAAAAACCAAGAAAAAACAGCGCTTGGTTCGTTATGCAAAGCGATAAACTGGAGAGTTCTACCATCAGATTTTCATTCTCCGATTTATTCATCTCATATCATAAATGACAGATCTGCACGAAATCTTGACAAAAGCTACATATTTTATTGACCAAACATGACAAATCAGACGTCAATTCAGCCAATTCCATATCTAATCTGACTTACTCCACTATAGCCAAAGCTTTTTTTGAAATATCGGAGCGCGCTGCTTTCTGCTCAACCCACTTTGCGGGGAAATATTGTTCAACAATATGATTGACTCGTTTTGAAATAAAAGACGGTAACTGCACCCCTAAAGGGTTATCTTCCTTCAAATCTGGCGTTGAAATGACACGTGTCCCTAAAATGTAATCAAACCAAGGCTTAGTGACACACCAATTTGCATCTTGATTGGCGTTCATATGGTGGTCATAGTGCCAAGGAATTTTCTTTTTTGCCCAATGAGGTTCGAGGTGAGCTCTGCGATGCGTGTAGTAGTAGTTACAAGCACTATAAAGCACGGATAAACTCATGCCTTTCGAGATTGGATAAAATGCTGTTCCAAATACAGCAGCAACAATCCCCAATGATACGATTTCATTTTTTGTTCGCCAATTTGAGATTCCCTCTACATAACCCTCATCATGGAAATCTTGTGTTCTAACTTCACGATGATGTGCCCAATGAGATTCCATATTTTTAGGCACAGGACTAAACCTCGCTTTACCCGGACGGTGTACACCATGTAGAACATATTTATGCGCGACCCATTCAAATCCATTGGCAATGATTAAGCCTGCAACAAAACCTTTAATCATGTTCAAAATCCCTGTTTCTTTTCTTTCAATATATCTAACTCAAGCTCTCAACCATTGACGCAAGATAAAATTTTCATTGACAAATCACGACATATTTTTCAATGTCGTATGGTAGAAAAAGCGCTTGTATGGCACTGTAAAAACAGGCTTAATAACTCATCGTGATTTCAATTGATAAAACAAGAAAAGTATTAATCACATGCAGCAGATAAAGGATTATTCAGGCTCGGTTCATGGTGGACTTGGACATCTCTTACATAATTATTGTGAAGAGAACGGTCTCCCTATTTCTGCAAAATTGGCAAGTATTCAGCAAGCTGAGCGCTTTGACTTTAGCATTTGGCGTGAAATATTAAATGAAATTTATGAAGCACACCCACAACCTGCTTTAGGGTTAGAAATTGCTCAATGGGTCAAACCGCAACATTTAGGCATTATCGCGTATATCGCTTTATCATGCGATAACCTAGCAGAAGCACTCACCCGTTATCATGAATATCATCGTTTAATTTATGATGGTACACCTCTCGCCGTTGATCTGGAGCAAGGCGTATTTAGCGTACGTTGGGAAGATTTGCCGATGCATTTGTCGACACAAATCACGGATGAAATTGCGATGGCATTATTGGTTGAATTTCTAAAACGTTATGCGGGTATTGAGCATTTACATATTCAAGAAATTCACTTTCGCTTTCCAGCACCAAAAAATATTGCGATTTATGAGCGTTTTTTTCAGAGCAAAGTAAAATTCTCTCAGCCTCATGTCAAGCTTACTTTTCCAAGCCAGCTCCTACAAGCACCGATTAAACAAGCTGATCAAACTTTACAAAAACTCCTGATGCAACAAGCTCAAGATTTGTTAAGTCGACTCCCCAACAACACACAAATCGATGAGCGGTTACAGCAAGCCATTCTGATTGGAATACAGAGACACAATTATCAAATTCAAACTGTCGCAGAACAAGTGGGAATGTCCGTCAGACAACTTCAGCGCCATTTACAAAATCAAGGTGATACCTATCAGCAGCGTGTTCAAGAAGTCCGCAAACTTCTAGCGATTCAATATCTACAAGATCCTTATCTCAGCTTACATGAGATTTCGTTATTGCTCAGTTATTCTGAACAAAGTGCATTCCAACGCGCATTTCGTCAGTGGATGAAGATGACACCCCAACAGTGGCGTATTCAACATCATATTCGCACTTGATGATTGTGAATTTAAGTCTTCAGTCCAAAGATGATTGATGAATCACAAGAAAGGATTTTCTATTTCATTCTCAGCCGTCGTTTCTATTTTTTCTGCTAAATTTTTTTGATCTTCTAAGTAGATGACCATTGCATCTAAATATTGTTTTAACGCTTTCGCAGCGGCTAAACCGGCTTGATCTTTGGTGATTTGCAAGTTGCCATAAATACTCACACGATCAAGATCATTTTCAAGCGTCAGGTCATGTATCGAATGTGACTCAGTCCCATTTTCAAAAGGCTTAAACATGGCAAATCTCTTTAAGTTTATAAATATCAATCCCTGAAGATAAATGAATCTTCAGGGCGAATTCGAGCTTTTTTTATTTAAGGATTTGTAATAAATATTGCAACAACGCTTGAACCAACTCTTTCACGATTGCATCTTGTGCTTGTTCATCGATCTTAGCCTCTTGATGCGTTGCGGTTGTATTGACAGGTACGCTTTGACTACTAAACTCTTTTTGCAGCGCTTTGAGTTGATCTGTTGAGATATCAACTGCACATTGGCTTTCGGCATCCCAGTGCGAATACTCTATGGCTTGTTGGGCTTTGACCTGATTGGCTTTTAATGGCAATTTATAAGTATTTCGCTTTTGCTCAGATGTAAGTTGAGGAAACAAATTCATGCCAAGCACTTCTTCTAACTGACATACACTGACCACTTGCATCTGTAGTGAATTATTATTGGGAGCGTAATATGCGCCAATAGCACCTGTTTTAGGTATATATACGGCTTTAAACACCGCTGTTGGAACAATAACACCGCGTCCAATAGTTTTCAGTTTTTTGCCACTATATACAGACCCGGTAATCACATACACATCATGTTTCTGCTTCGTAACGATTGCACGTGTCGCTTCCTCAATTTCTCGCCAGATTTGTTGGTTATTCTGCGGAGCTTGAGGAACCATATTGGCTAAAGAAAAACTGTCGTACTGTGCAGCTTTATTTGGCATATCAGCATTTGGAGCCATATGACCACGGTCATATCCCGACCCACGATAATCTGATAATAATGCTCGATGCTTTTCTGCTACACGAGTCTCCTCATGGAAACTGTCTTCTCTTTTTATTTTTTGGCTCAGCCGATCTGGATTCAGATATTCAGCTACCCATAATGGTGTTTTTGAGACACCAGAATACATAGTGGTGAATCCATTAAAGCATAATGGGTAGCGATCTTTATTTAAGCTCTCTTTGATTAAATAAGGTGGCTCTTGGCGATAAAATTGATTTAGACAAGCTGTATTATTAACCGAACCTGAAAAGGGCAGATATGAAGACAACTTTTCTTGACCGAAAGCAATTGCAAAGCTTCCTGCTGCAACAATACCTAATACAGCTTTTACCACAATATTATTCAAACTCAGATTACCTATTCATTCCGTGTTCAACTTCTGGCCCAATGCGTGGGCTTTATTCAAAACCCGCCACAGCTTAACAAGCTATGAATTTGAAGTACATCAAGTGAATTTTCAAGTGAATAAAGGATCTTCGCATTCCGTTCAAATATCACTCAAAACAAGTAACAAATTGTTGTTTTTATAGAATAGTTTTTTAACACTCTTTAAGGTTTTACGTGTATTTGATTGAATTACATCAATTACTTGTGAGATGCTATAAAAGTTATTTAGTAAATTAAAAGAATTGAAAGTGAGGACACTATGAAATTAGCACATACTTCTTTGACAGCATTAGTAATGGGTTTATCTTTGGCAAGTGCAAGTGCATTTGCTGAGCCACCAGTTCAAGCTGGCGAAACTTTGGAAAGCCTTTCTAAAGCTAAAGTCGTAACAACAGTTAATGGTCAGCCTGGTACTTTACAAGAAGTATTAGCTAATGGTCAGATGAAAGTTATTTCTGAAGGTGCTACAACACAAGCGCCTGCTGATGCGAAAGCGCCTCTTGGAAACTTACCACCCGCTGAAGCAGAAGAAACTGCTCCTCAAGCACAAACTGCAGTTCCAGCTCAACCTGAAGTAAATGCAACTGAAGAAGCGCCTGTAGAAGCACCAGCGGCTGAGTAATGTATTAGACTTAATAAAAAAACCGCCTTTGAGGCGGTTTTTTTATATCCAAAATTTTAGCAAACGCTTACTCAGATTTCGATCTGGCTTCCCATTTCGACCACGCGATTTGGTGGAATTAAATAGAAATCACTCACAGGACTGGTATTCCGCTGCATTGATATAAATAATTTTTCACGCCATGGCGCCATTCCCTCTCCCACGGTATGAATCAGACGATCACGTGAAATAAAGAAACTAATTTGCATCATATCAAATTCAAAATTTAACTGCTTATATGCCGCTTTCAGCGCAACTGGAATGTTGGGTTGGTCTTTAAACCCATAATATACAAAAATCCTAAAGAATCGATTATCCATCTTTTCTACACGAATTCTCTCAATATCAGGTACATATGGTACATCTTTAGTAATGACCGTAATCATCATATTACGTTCGTGTAGAACCTTATTATGCTTAATATTGTGCAACATCGCATGTGGAACGATATTAGGTGTTCCTGTGAGGAAAATTGCATCCCCAGGAACGATCAGCGTTTCATCACTCATCTTGACACTTTGAATAAAGAGATCAATAGGTAACGCATCAGACTCAAGCTTATTAAGTACGATTTGACGGCCATCTTTCCACGTCATTAAAACGGTAAATACAATTGCACCTATCAAGATCGGCACCCATCCACCACCAACAATTTTTAAAGAAGTCGAAGCAACAAAAATGAGGTCGATGATCAATAAAGGCACAGCAAAAAGGGCTACTTTCCAAACAGGCCAGCGCCAAACGCCATAAGCTAAAATCGAAATTAAAATCGTACCGCACAGCATCGTCATGGTCACTGCTACACCGTAGGCACTGGCAAGATTCGCGCTATTTTCAAATAATAAAATGAGAATAATGACTGAAATAAATAATACCCAGTTGATGAACGGGACATAGATTTGTCCTTGTTCAACATCAGAGGTGTGTTGCACAGTTAAACGCGGTAAATAGCGTAATTGAATCGCTTGATTGACCATTGAGAATACGCCCGTAATCACCGCTTGAGACGCAATCACGGCAGCAGCGGTTGCAAGACCAATCATTGGAAATAAAGCCCAATCAGGGACTAACAGGTAAAATGGGTTCTCAATTGCATTTGGATCTCGTAAAAGTAAAGCACCTTGACCCGCATAGTTAAAAACTAGACTTGGCAATACAATCACAAACCAAGCAAGCTTAATGGGCATACGACCAAAATGTCCCATATCTGCATATAGTGCTTCACCCCCCGTCATCGTTAAAATGACGGCACCCATCGTGAGGAATGCAACAAAAGGTTGGTTGATGATAAAGCCAAACGCCCAGTGCGGACTGATCATTGCTAACACGAACGGTGTTTGCATAACACTCCATAAGCCTAATAGTCCAATAGATGCAAACCACAATAATGTGATTGGTCCAAAGAACTTACCCATGGTCGCCGTGCCGTGGCGCTGAATTAAAAACAGTGCTGTTAAAATACCGACGGCCAATGGTAATAACCATTGATTAAACATCGGAGTCGCAATACTTAAACCTTCAATCGCGGATAAAATAGAAATTGCTGGGGTAATAATGCCATCACCAAAAAACAGTGATGCCCCGATAAAGCCCAAGGCAATCAGATAAATTTTGCGTTGATCTGCAATACGGGTTGAACGTAGATTTAAGGCGAGAAGCGACATAATACCGCCTTCACCATTGTTATCTGCCTTCATAATGACTGAGACATATTTAAAGCTGATGGTGAGCATCATGCACCAGAAAATGAGCGACAAAATGCCCAGAACGGTTGCCTCAGTAATTGCAATATGAGCCGTAAGGAAGCATTGACGCAATGCATACAGAGGACTGGTTCCAATGTCACCAAACACCACTCCTAATGCTGCCAATGTTACCGCAGGAAGTGCGGCTTTTTTTGCAGTGCTTTGCATATTTTAGTCTTCATGCATTCGACAGAATTTTTCGGCAATCATATCACTGGCTAAAAACTTTTTCTTTAAATCAATTGTTTCAACTTGGCATCTGCTTTTTTTTTAGTTATCATCGCACGCCTTGGTGAAGTGTCCGAGTGGCTGAAGGAGCACGCCTGGAAAGTGTGTATACGTTAATAGCGTATCGAGGGTTCGAATCCCTCTTTCACCGCCAAATTTGAATTTTACGGGAGTTTCCCGTAGTGCAAAAGGCTTAAATTTCAATAATTTAAGCCTTTTTTATTATCCGTCACACTACAGAGCAGTACAGTAGTATCCAGTGACTTTTGCGGGTATATTTGTGGGTATCAGCTCATTTCTACATCGAAATGGGATGAGAAAACCAGAGTCATGCAAATTTATACCCTCAACTAGTGACTAAATCATGGCAAAACAATCAAATAAGCTCACTGCAAAAACAGTCAAAAACCTTACATATCGAGCAGATTGTTCGAATAAATACGCCGATGGCGGTGGTCTGTATTTATTCATTAGCGCCAACGGCTCTAAGTATTGGCGCATGAATTACAGACGCCCTATAACCAAAAAAGAAAATACATTAGCGATTGGCGTATACCCAACCGTAACCCTTGAACAGGCACGGTTAAAACGCGATGAATTCAAGAAAATGCTAGCCAATGGAATTGACCCAGCAGAGGAACGAAACAACCTTAAACGCACTAAAAAAACCGAACTTGAAAATACGTTTGGAAAATTTGCAGCGGAATGGTTAGCTTTTCGTGAACAAGAAGGAAAGTCTGATCGTGAGACCATACGTAAGTTGAACAAGGATATTCTGCCTTTTATTGGTGATATGCCTGTGACTGCCCTTAATACAGAACAACTCGAGCGGGATGTAACAAGTTCACTTGTTGAACGCGGGGCACTTGAGTCAGCAAGGCGGGTGAAATCCATCATGAATATGGTATTAAAACTACCCCTAAGACGTCGACTAATTCAATACAATCCTGCCCCTGAGATTACGCTACCTAAGCCAATAAGAGGCAATCACAAGGCAATTGTTTCGGAAAATGAGTTGCAATCTCTATTACGTAAAATATGGCGGTATTGCGCAGACAACCCTAGAGCAAGAAAAAGAACTGAACTTGCCATGAAGTTATCTGTTTATATTTTTCAGCGACCTAATGAAATACGAGGGTTATTATGGGAGTCAGTAGACTTTGACAACAGTTGTCTAGCTTTTGCCGCAAGTAAAACACATCAGGAACACATTGTTCCTTTATCGCGCCAAGCCTTTGATATTCTCAAAGAGCTAGAGAATATGCGTACCTCTTCGAAATATGTTTTCCCGAGCATTAAAACAGGCTTGCAATGTATGAGTGAAGACACCATTCGTCAGGCATTGATACGCATAGGCTATCAGGGCAAACATACTGCTCATGGATTCCGCGCAACCGCACGTACTATTTTAGATGAAGAAATCGAATATAGAACTGACATCATTGAACATCAATTGGCACATAGAGTGAAGGACCCAAATGGTACAGCCTATAACCGAACTAAATTCTTGCGCCGTCGACGTGAGCTAATGCAACTTTGGGCGGACTACTTGGACACACTTAGACAAGGTGGTGATGTCTCTACATTCAAACCTCAAACGGATGCAAAGATTATTCAATTTAAAACAGCATAGGTTTAATTTTTTTATGCAATTGAATTTTTTAACTATTGAGCAAGTAATTCCGATTTTAAGTGAAAAAACCAAGACCGCTTGGAATACACAGAATATCGCTGACCTCATCATAAATAATCACCTTGAACCAGTTTTTTGGTTTGAGGGTTACGCAGGTATATTAAGTGGTTTACACCTTGAAGATGGTATTGACGAACACCCCCTTAAAGAAATAAATAAAATAAAAGGCTTCCTCACTCCCTATGATGTTCACTTCAAAGACATCTATTGCTTATTACTAGATGAAAAAGAAGCTATCGAAATATCATTGGTCAGCAATGGTGCAAACATATCGGTACTTTTCCCTGATTGTTATGAAGGACTCATAACTGAAATTTTAAGCAATGTCAGACCTGATAAGAAAAACCACCAACTGATATATGAACTGGGGCTTTTGGGAAACACCCCGCTAAGAGTGTTTCATCTGAGTTCAAGTGGCGTCAGCACATCAATACAAGTCACAGCTAGCAAACTAAGAATCACCAAAGAAAGCCTTGACCGTTTTATGTCAAGTAATGAAGAAAATGTAATCGAGAGCAAAGCTGTGAGTATGTCTAGCGATAAAGCTATAGCGATAATGGCAATGATGCTGTCAAAAAATGCTGCAAAATTTAGAGTTGGAAAAAAACCAAATGCTTCACAGCTAGGAAAGGAAATTGATGCAATTGCTCAACAACATTTTAAAGAAGAAGATCTGCGCGGCTTAGAGTCATTTAATAAACGGATTTCTGCAGCCTTAAAGACGTATAAAGAGTTAACACAGTCGAAAAATTGAATTTCATCTTTTATTTTTGCATTTCCACATTTTTAGGCAAGAACATTCCACAATCCTCATCACAACAGAACAACCCTTTTGTTATGAGGATTTTTATGTCAATTCAAAATCATTCGAATTCTATCTCATTACATTCTCAGGAATTCTTCCGCATTGCAGAGCTTGCCACAACTGCGGAACGATCAGCACGTACGTTTACAGACTGCTACGGCAGAGTCCGTCGAATAAAAGGGAAGCCTGCTAAGAAAGGTCTACTTCCACTAGGCGAAAGTACCATTTGGGAAATGGTTCGAAGAGGTGAATTTCCTAAACCAATTAGACTTTCTAACCGTATTACCGTTTGGAAATCATCAGATATTTTGAAATGGATGAAAACACGCAACTTAATTTAATTAAGGGGAGATGAAATGGAATATTTAACTCAATGGGAAGCCGCCGAACTCCTTGCAGAGCATTTGAAAGGTTCGCCAAATCAATGGTTCGGATTTCTAACGAAGAATAGCCGTAATCAAAATGATGCCGGCAATTACTACAAGATTACGACTCATGTTTTAAACGGCAAACGTGCATATACGCGTGAAGCCTTGCTTGAGTATGTCCGTGTTAATAGGACATCACATAGCTCATGCACTAAAGATAAGGATACTCCGCTACAAGAAGCCTCAGATGAAATCATGAGTGAGATTGTGCTGAATATCTTATATGAGAATGATGGTAGTTTTGATTTGAATAGTTCATCAGGCATCAATGAGGTCTCTGAATATGCAGCCTACTATTACCAATTAGCAGGTCTGAAAGTTACAGCTGCCCAGATTAAACGCGAACTAAAAAAACGAATCACAGCCTTTAAACAGCTCAATATCATGTAATTAAACAATACAGCGGTGTTGTAAACACTAATTACAACACCCTTTTAATTCACTCAAGAATGAATATGAACGCAATATCTATTATTGATCAAGTTTTGCGACCTGACAATTTTGTCACGTCCATGTATGAAAGCAATGTTGAGACCTTGAGAAAATTAGAGTGCCTATATGCGGGAGAAGACATTGCCTCTAAATCCATGCGGACAGCCTTAATCATCGACGGAGGTGGGGCTGAGGAGCTAGAGAAGCAATTAGATGCAGAGCTTGAGCAATTACTTTTGGCAGATGCTCATGATAAACACCGACTAATGGTGATGTCTGCACGGATGTCTGATGAGGACTTATACCACCATCTTGACCAATTGCGTACCCGCTTTGCCCCATATGCTGAGGATGCAGATCATTGGGAGACTCAAATATATAGCGATATTCATAGCTATGAATTGCCTGCAATGAATATCCGTGTTGAGGTCGTCATTGATTATGTTGATCTGCTATTTTGCGTCTCAAGACCAACAAGCCGACATAATATTAAAAAGTACCTCACCGAGCATGTAGGCAAGGCCTATTTTATTGCCGATACGGATTGCCGCAAAGAATCAGAGCATCAAAACTTTATGATTCGATTGCATGATATCAAAACACAAAATGATTTAAAGCCTGTGCTCAAGTATTTAAAGCACTTTGGCGTTAAGGAGAATGACATTAAGGTTAATCGAATCGAAGTTGCAACCGACTTTTATGGCATCAAAAACAAAGCCTTTCTCATCGCATTATTTAAATCATTGTCCTATGCGGAAAATGCGAGCAATGAACGCATTTACAAAGATGACGTAGGCAAATTTTTTCGTATGCCAAGCCAACCGTATACTTTACTCACTAGGTTAAATAAAGGCTACTGCATTGGTGTGAATCCCAAAGGCTCACCCATCTATTACCGACTGTATTACAAAGTGACCGATCAGAAACGGGCTTTGCCCTTAAGTGAGCACCGCATAAGAGCAGAGGTCAATTGTAGCGTGGTAGCACTGGGTATCCACGACAGTTTAAATAACTTGTCAGAGATTATTCAGTGTGCATTTGATCAAATGAAACTGACCAAGCTAAACAAAAGTGCAAGTCCTAGAGACAAAGAGAATTATCGTCAAAATGTAGATATGTTCGGTTTACGCTCTCCAGCCTATTACAGCAGCAATAGACACGTCCGAACGTTAAAACCTCATATCTCAAAAAATGGAGAAATTAATAAATTGATTAGTAAAAAGGTGAGCAACTTAAAACGCAACTTTAAATAATCAATCGCAAAAAATTCTCAAATACAGCTGGCTCATCATCGCAAAAAGTTCTCACTCTTGAATGAGTATTCATCGCAAAAAATCCTCATTCAAAAAAATGGATAACCGTCATAAAACCTTATGACATTTATCGTAAGCGGGATTAGCGATATGTGTTCTGCCTAATAACTTATATGAGATATGAGAATTTATAAAACAATATAAACAAGTAGACGATTTACAACTTGTTTCAGGTTTAAGATCCTTCAAAAAAGGTTAATACAAAGTTAAAGCAAATAGGAGTATGAGATGCAAACAACTCAAATCACTGAGGCTCAATTTATTCACTTGGCAGAACAATCAAACAGAGATGAAATGATTCAACTCAATTCAATGACGATTTTACATAGCTCGGAAGGTATTATCATTCAGAGTGCAAGCGGCGAGTATGTTTTAATTACTCAGTAAAGTATCCTGTCACAAAAAAGGGCGAAGTCTTAGAAATTTCGCCCTCCCCTCAAGGTATAGCGTGTTAAATGCGTGCGGTCATTTTGAATTACCCTTGTCTAAGGGTTTTATTAATATAATAATCATCTCCCTTATAAAAAAACCGAAACTAACTCAGCATTCTTTTTTGAAAATCAATAGCAAACTCAGCTTCTGTACGAGGTTCAGTGTTATAGAATTTAAAACCTAAACACTTCACTTCCTTATACCCATACTGTTTAGCTTCATTCAAGAAATCCACATAGTTTTGAGAGTCATCGTGATCTGCATCAAAAGTAATTTCGCATTCATCAGCCAAACTAATCAAGACTCCTTCTTTCCAAGCATCTTTTTCAAGTAAATGACCGCCTTTTGGCTCAATTAAGCATTGATAGTACATTTCACCATTCTTTGCATCGTTAATAACGAGCATGTAGTCAGGGCTGAATCTACGACCATCTTTAGGGCTGAATAACCAATAGTCGAGTTCATTACGAATCAGGTAAATCTCTGCACCGTTATAGCGGGTTTTGAGTTCATCAATTTGAGTCGCAATAAACTTCACAAAGCGTTTCTCTTCACTTGTGCCATAGTTTTCACTGTACGCATACCAATCCGCAATATGAATATCAAATTGCAGGTCAGGGTTGTCATGGCTTGATTGCGCTTTTGCACGTTCATCCGGCGCAATGACCCCTGTTTCACCGTTGGCATCCTGAGTAGGGAATGCAACCAAGTAAATATTCTTTTCCTGTTGGAAAATAGAGGACAGGGATTTTGGTTTAAAGAGATGACTTCCCGTGATCTTAGGCATGTGCCGATCTATGGCTTTACGCACTTCGGGTAAAATTATACCGACCAACAATTGCAGTTTTTCGTGGGCTTCAAGCTGATGAATGTCTTTCCCCTCTGAATATGAATATTTAATTTCATATAAAGGGAGATAGTTTTCGATCAATTCATCAATGCTCTTTATTCCAACAATATGATTTTTCAGGTTATTAAAGCGGAAAAAGTTGTTTTCTGCCGACATTAACGCTTTGCGAATGATCAATGATGAAAAATACTTTTCAGTGAGATGAATCGTTTTATATCGAATACCCGCCTGAATATTGTTTTGTTCAGCATCCGTTAAACTTCTTGTATGAAGCCTGTACGTACTCGCTTTGATTTCTCGTTTAAATGTGGCATCAATTTCCGTATCCGTTGTTTTGGTGCGGTACAATTGCTGATTAACCAAGACAAAACCTTTTTTATAGGTCTCGCTTTGGAGAAATTCAGACTTGAGCCTAATTGTCCGTTTCTCCATGCTCTGATTGACAATGCCTTCATCAAGTAGGGCATGTTGCAGATTTTCTAGGAACGTGCCTGTTTTAACAAAGTGATAGAAGAAAGTTTCTAAAATGCGTCCATGCTCATGCGGGGCATTGTCAAATTTGCGCTTGAACGGGTCAAACTCATAGCCGTGTTCTTCATCAAACAATCCACCACTTTGAGAAATCTTATATGCTTTTGGTAGTTTATATGGGCACAATCTTGCGCCACGACCTATAAGCTGAATGTCCTGTAAAGATACTTTTTTGGTTTCAGAAATATCAAAATGAATGATGTCATAAAGGCTGAGGACATCCCATCCCTCATTGAGCGCATTGACAGAAAAAATTGCTCTAATAACATTTCTAGGGCTATCCAATAGCGGAAGTAAGTCAGCTTTTTCTTTTTTCTGACTGTTATACGTCATACTGTTATCTTCACGAAAATGCATTTTGATTTCTGCAATGAACGCATTTAAACCGTCAGGGTCTTGAGCTGATACCAAACCTGATTTACGCGAACCAATCCAACTAAACATCTGCGAGATAAAGCGGTTTCGATCTTCCTCTATTAAAGATTGTTGAGTACCTACACCTAAATTCTTTAAATGGTCTAAATCTTTTACTTTTAAGGAGCTAACGACTTTATGGAAAAACTCCCGATCCTCCCCACTTTTAGAAATCTTTGTTGATTTAACTAAGATAATCGGATTGATGTGAACATTCATTTCTCGTTCAGCAAGCAATCTGCGGTATTCGCTCAAAACCACCGCATTAATAACCAATAGCCGCTTTTGATCTTCAAGCTGTGTTTCTTCGTTATAAAGGAAACTTACTGCCTTGCTATATCCATCCTTATTGAACTGTAGAAAATCATAACGATGAATCAACTTGTCACGGTATTTTTTATGGATAAAGGGGTTTTCTAAATCTACGGTAGCAGTAAATTCCAATAACAGGTTATTAGGTCTAGCATAGATTGCAGATTGAACGGCAGTTTCCCAATTTCGTATATCCTCTTCATCCGTTTTCTTGAGTTTTTTACGGGTATCTACATTGAGACGATGAGCTTCATCAGCAATGACAACCACTGCATTATCCGCAAAGTCCTGAGAAGTTAGGCTATTTTCCTTATCTTCTGTCAGACGGTTGTATAAAAGCGCTGTGCTGAAAAACATGAAGTTAATTGCGTCTTTTTGAGCATCTTGAAAACGATCAATTGCACGAATACTGATTGTCTTACCATTCACTTTAACTCCTTTAGGGTTAAATAGGTACTTGGCGAACTTATAATCAGTAAAGTTTTTTATTGCTTGATCTTTAATCTGTAATTGATGCACCAAAAATACAAAATTACGGTAGCCTTTTTGGTACAGGTACAAGATTGCAGCAGCCATTGTTAGCGTTTTACCTGTACCTGTTGCCATATTAAACAGTAGGTGTTTAGCTTTGCTTGGATCTTGTTCAAACAACCAGATAAAGTGCTTTATGGCGATTTCTTGATAATCTCGCAATGTCTTTGATAGGTTATCAGTAATATAAGTCGGGAGCTGATAATTTCCCACCCATTCTTGATAGTCTGGGTTTGATTCAATTTGATTGAATAAAAATTGTGACAATGTATCCTTAACTCTGGTTTTCACATTTTTAGCCATTATTCTCTCCATAGAATAAATCGGTTAATGCCACTTCCTGTTCTGAAACGTGGTATCGGCTATCACGCATATCAGCATAGTTAAGGTAAAGTTGGTTTTCGTCTAGAGTACTAATTAGCAATTCTTTACGTTTATCTAAATCAAGAGAGCGGAAATTCTCATCTTTCTCAAATTCATTCTTATCGAACCAGAACTTCAAGAAGGCATTTTTAGCCATGTCATTGTAGACTTCATCAAGCTCGCCTTTACTATTGGCAGCCATGATTCGATCTAAGAAATCCTGGTTATATTTTTTCAACTCGAAATAGACAAAAGAGCCACCGCCTTGCCAATTCACAGCTTTAGAAATACCACCTTGTTCACCTTCTACGACTTTCTTTAAGCGTTCTTTGGTAATATTTTCGATATAGTCCATTTGCTCAATGCCAATCCATCTGCGCCCCATTTTATGAGCCACGGCGCACGTTGTACCAGAACCTAAGTGGTAGTCGAGAACAATGTCATTTTCATCTGTTGCAAGATCAATAATCTTTTTAAGTAGTTGCTCTGGCTTTTTCCCATTAGGGAAAAGAACATCACCTTCTTTTGTTAGATTATTTAAAGGAAAACCATCCCAGTAAGTTCCTAATTTTTCTAACTTAACAAGTCGATTACCTTTTTGAACCGCTACGTCTTTTAGCCAGGCAATGAGGTCACAATTATTGCCTTTGTAATACAAAGTAGTTTTTTTTCCTTTGCTTTTGCCTGATATTGGAACGTAATCAATGCTCACAAAATCATACTCAGCGTTAATAGCTTCGATCACTCTTGTACGGATTGAACTTTGAGCATTTGTATCACGAAATATAAGATCAAAATATTTCACGTAACATTCTTCTTCGGAAATATTTTCGTCTTTACATATTTTTGATATTGGTTCGATGATCACATTATCATGCGTATATATTTCAATAGGCTGACCTGAACCATCATAGATCGTTTTTAAAAAAGTTCTGGAACCTAAATCTTTAATTACTCGTGTATATTTCCAACTTTTACCTTCATCGCGCATTTGTTTAATCACGCTAAACAAGTCCTCTTCGTCATAGACTTCGTTGAACTTGATAAAGCCAGAATCACTATCCATGTTTTTAGTGTAAATCAGGAGATATTCGATATTTTTCTTTAACTTTTTATCTTCACCACCACCAGACGCACCTGATGTTTGTTTCATTTTTACAGAAACCTGGTTTAAAAAGTTATTGCGCCCAAAGACTTCATCCATTAATACTTTGAGATAAGCCTGTTCATTATCATCACATTGGACAAAAATCACGCCATCTTCTTTTAATAATGCTCGCGCTATCTCAAGGCGATTCTTCATAAAAGTAAGCCAGGATGAATGATTGAAACAATCGTTATATGTGAAGCTGTCACTTTCAGTATTGTATGGTGGGTCTATATATATCAGTTTGATGCTGCCAGATAACTTCTCGCTCAATGAATGTAACGTAAGAAGGTTATTCCCTTTAATTAACAGATTTTGTTTTAAATTGCCTTGATCATCAAAAAAAGTAGTTTGGTCTTTAGACAGCTCTTCTATTTGCTGGGCGGAATTATATTCTTTTGAAAAATATTCAAAATTAGTGAATACCTTAGGCTCAAATAAGGTATCAATATCTGCACCATCAATTTCTTGATGTAAAAACCTTTCTTCACGCCCCGCATCTTCTTTACTCATTCCGGCTTCAAGAATAGTGTCTTTGAAGGGAAAACTTAAAACTACATCATTATGGTTGTTAATGAATCCAATACGATCATGGTTGGTTGAATACAGTCCAATTTTATTGCTGTGGCGAGTATATCTACCTTTCTTGAGCGAGTTATCCGACATGAATAAATCCTATTATTACTATTAAGCGTCCGTTAAAAACGGAATTCAGTACAATCAATTACTTTGAGTATTTGAAGCATAAAGACTACTCCCAAAGTACCCCGGTTGATCTGATTGCTAACATCTTGAGGCATTTCAAATATACCTACTGTTGCTAGCTTTTTACTTTAATAAAGCTCAAATTTTCCGAGCTACTCCTTCTTTGAGTAAGACCTTCACATATTTTTCTGCCCTTCATTACTCACTTTTCAGCCTCTTTAGCTCAAAGTGAGATAGAATGTCACAATAGTGTAGAAAATCATTATATTTAATAATTTATAAAACCCTACAAAGTGTTTTTTGATCAAAAGATCATTATATAAAAAACCCAGCTCACATTCTCTGAGGAATGGGACATGTCCTACTGCATAGTAAAGTGCACCATACACGTTATATAGAAAAGCTGGCAAAATAATTACACATATTCCATGCATAAAAAACAGAAATTGAAGTGATTTATAAAGACACTCCTTATTTAGTTAAACACATTTGCATGGCAACGATATATGCTAATCCTGATAAACGTGGTTACGAAGCGGAAGATCATATCTAAGAACATATCCAAAGATATAAAGCTGCGTTCGTCAATTAACCAAATCAATTAGATCTATTATAAATATCCAATGGAACTTGTTTGGCGGTGTCAGGCATGTACCTATATCAAAATAATACATAAAAAGCTAAATATTAACCAAACGAATCATTAATTTTTTGCGGGTATTTTTGAGGGTATGTTCTGCATATTTACATTTTATTTTAAATAATATTCAATAAGTTATAATAATAAATTGGCTTCCTCTTTCACCGCCAGAATTTAAAAAACCGAATCATGAGATTCGGTTTTTTTTCGCCTAAAACTTCGCTTTTGGCACGTATCTCGCTTCATTTTACTGTCATCAACATCATGTTAAGTTAATAAAAACAATACTTAAGGAGCTGAACAACCTAACAACGTTATTCAAATAGATGATTTTTGCACACCTATAAAATAGAGAACCTGCTATTCCGGAGATAATATGAATAACAGCGCCAACTATGTAAAACAAATTAAAAATGCAAAACGTGGTGGCTACACACCCACTATCGCTAAAGATGTGAATAAACACAAAATTCAAAAAGCGCTAAGATTAATTGAGCAATGGAGAAAATTAGCACAAGAGTTAAAACCTCAAATGCAATTTGATATGGCTTATACTCTTGAAGAGTGTGCACAAGACCTTGATCGTATTCTAAAAAACAAATAGCTGATCCTATAAAATTTTCTCAAGATGCCTGTACACGCTATGACGGGCATCACTATAAAATGAGGAGAAAAGACGATCAAAAATAAAGCAAAAACAATTCATCCTGCTCAATTTTAATTAATCGATTAATTTTTGACTTGCGTTTTAGTGAAAAAACGCTATTATTCTCTCCACGTTGCCGGCATAGCTCAGTTGGTAGAGCAACTGACTTGTAATCAGTAGGTCCACAGTTCGAATCCGTGTGCCGGCACCATTTTATACTTAGCCTCGCTTTTTAGTGAGGCTTTGTTGTTTTTGATGATTTATTTTTTACTTGCACTCACTTGTACATATCGCACGATCCCCTCTTGATAAAGTTTCGCACACAACTTTGCTGTCATCTTAATTTTTGCCAAATCTAAAACGTGATACGAATGAGCTTGGATGTTATTTTTAAAAATATCACTCTGAATATACGTTGCAAATCCTGCAAATACCTCGTGACTCAAATCTTGAATATGTATATCTCTAAAACCCGTTTGCACTAAGATTGATTGTGTTTCATCGAATGAGTGCAAATGGTTCAGTTGAACGTCAGCTGCTTTTAATAATAATTTAACTTTCAATTGCGCTAGAGGACTCAAAGTATAGAACTTTGAATTCAAAGCAAGATAATGAAATGCTAAGCGTCCTTTTGAATTCAAAATACCATCTACAGAACGAAGAAATAAATTCAAATTACTGTGATAAGCAGCATCGATGCAAATTGCCGCATCAAATTTAAATTCAAATGATCTAGATTCTAAATTTAAAAATGTTCCCTGCGAGATCCGATTGACATGAGGTAAAAACTTACGCGTATGATTTACATAATATTCTTGTAATTCAATTCCTTCCAAGTATTCGATTTGAAATTTTTCTTTCCATAAAATTAGGCTAGCACCTTGTCCACAACCTAAATCAATTAATTTATCTTTTGAATTTAAATCAATAGATTGAGCAAGGGTTATTGCGAGTAACTCGCAGGCTTGTGGATAATTCAGCTGGTCAGTTTTCCACAGACCTAAATTACTCCAAGCACAATTACGGTAATCCCCCAATAAAGCTGCATTGATCGCATATTTATGTCGAGGGGCTTTCATCCATGCTTGGAGCTTCTTCATTCAATCCCTTAATATCCTAACTCTGGTGCAACCTGTACCTTAGGCTTTAAACCTAAAAATGGTAACGGCGCATCAAGTAATTTTGCTATATCCATTGCTGAAGTCACCGCTGACTCCAAAATTGGCAATCCATCACATGACCAAGAACCACAATAAAATACTTTGCGACCTTGTTGTTGGTGACGAGCACTCAACTCATGGGTTAGTGGTAAAGTATGACGGTCTACAACAGCTCTAGTGAGCTTCACTTTATGTATTACTTTTTTAGGATCAATCTCAATTACTGGATTCCAAGTTTGAAAAACAGGAGATTTACCCACTAATGTTGGCTCAATCGAATTCAGCCAAACAGTGAAATGCTGTTTAGTAAATTTACGATCCATCATATAACTCAATACGCACCAATCTTTACGCTTCACAGGCATTACCACTGAATCAGTATGAATGACCAGCTCACCATCAACAAACTTAAATTGTTTGAGAAGTGCAATATCATCCGCAAACTGTTCAGCATCTAAAAACTCATGAACTTTTGTTGTTGGTGTCGCGACTATCACACGATCAAATAAGTCAGATTCACCTGCTTCATTTTCCACATAGACTAAATCACCCTGCTCTTGTACACGAGTAATCGGCTGCCCACTTCTTAAATCGATATCTTCCAGCAATTTATCAACGAAAGCTGGTGTCCCACCTTGAATTCGAAGGAGTGCATCTCCATCCGTCAGTTGACGTAAGAAAATCAACAATGGTTTTGCTGGCCATTCACCAATGGTTTTTGCATCACATGTACAAATGGTAAATAGGACAGGCATGACTGCCCCATTCCAAAATACCTCTTCTATTTGGTTATATTTAACGAACTCATCTAAAGTAATATCTTGATTCTTAGATTTAAAAAACTGCTTCAATGCAGATCTAAGTTGTAACATCCCTTTCACTAAACGGATGCCATATTGCTTTAATCCTTTTCGATTGTTAATGATTGGAAAGTTGCCTATACGTGAACGTGATGTTGTCAGCCAAGTATCGATTTTATCTTCAAATAACCAGCTACATGACATATAGGTACGTACTGGAAAAGTGTTGAGACCCAAATGTGTGGCAAGACTCAATGTATTTTTCCAGAGCATTGGATTCATGACACGTAATGGCGAATCAATAATCCCACCTTCATACTCAAGACTATAACTATCCATACCACGCCCTGGAAGCGCCTCGAAAACTGTGATCTGGTGACCAGCATCCTTGAGAATTCTCGCAGTTGCCAACCCTGCCATACCACTTCCAATCACTGCAATTTTCAAAATTATGATCCAAGCATTAAAAATTTTTTTAATTATGCGATAGAACACTTTGAAACTTGCTATTAAAAACTTCCAGATTTTATTTGTTTTTGATTAATTTTTAATCAAATAAATTTACGTAAAATTCTTGCTACACTATTCGTCATACGCTAAATATTTAATACACTTGTATTTTTTAAGAAATCAAAAAATATGTTTAAAAACAAAATAGATATTTTCACCAATAATTTAATTTTTTAGTTTACAGCTTAAAAAAAATGCATTATCATTGTTTTGAAAATGAGAACTACATCACATTAATAAAATAAGAAGTACAAATAGAATGTGATCTAGAAAATAAATATAAATTACAGCGTATAAGGACCTCTGTTGTGTGGGATAGAGGTCCTTTATTTTTTAAAATGATAATCACAAAAAAAGCGGAAATGATATTTCCGCTTTTCTCGTTCCAATTAACATGCAATTTCACCAAATTTACCATTATTGAAATCATGAAAAGCTTGAATGATTTCTTCTTTGGTGTTCATGACGAATGGTCCATGCCCTTGAATTGGCTCATTTAGTGGCTCTCCTGTAAGCACTAAAAATTGTGTATCTTTATATGCTTGCAATTGAATTGCTGCCTCACCATCACGAGCAAACATCACAATTGAACTGTCTAGAACTTTTTGAGTCCCATTAATTACGAGTTCACCATTCAACACTACAACCAATACATTGTGATCTACAGGAACATGTATGAATGTTTCATACTCAGCTTTAAGCTGACCATCCCACACATTTATTGGAGTAAATGTTTCAGCAGGACCATAATGACCACCAAACTCACCCGCAATTACACGGATGTGACCAGCATCATCATCCATGGTAATTGTTGGAATATCATGAGATGTGATCGCTTGATAACGTGGTTGAGTCATTTTATCTTTGGCTGGTAGATTGACCCAAAGCTGTGCCATTTCAAGAATTCCACCTTTTTGAGCAAATTCAGGAGAATGAAACTCTTCGTGAACCAATCCAGCCCCAGCAGTCATCCATTGCACATCTCCTGCCTCGATAACACCACCACCGCCACTGGAATCCTTATGTGCCAAACCACCTTGATAGGCGATAGTCACTGTTTCAAATCCGCGATGAGGATGTGAACCAACACCTAACTGACGTGTCGTTGGCTCAAAGTGATGTGGTGCACCGTAATCTAATAACAAAAAAGGACTAAGTGCTTGACCTAACCGATCATAAGAAAATAAGTTACGCACTGGCAGACCATCACCAACCCAATGTGTATGTTGGTTACGATAAACCCCAATTACTCTTTTCATCTTTTACTCCTATATTCGATAGGATGAACATGCGCTCATTTTAGACTTTGCACAGAAAATAAAAAGAGCTTTACTGCCACACAGATTCCTATTTTTATGATTATAATAATCTAAATTAATTCATATATGTGACTATTCACTGAAATTTTAAATTCATGATTACAATATTCCTATTAATAAGACTAATTATCCTAAAAATGGTCACAAATTTATCTCATTTTCAGTCTAATATAACTGGTGACTGAATACGAGTTCATTGATACGTATTCACACTTACTAACATCATAGAGGCTAATAATAATGGGCAAACCTTACGTTCGTTTAGATAAAGATAATGCAGTAGTGCTTTTAGTCGATCACCAAACAGGTCTTCTTTCTCTTGTACGTGATATCGATCCTGATAAGTTTAAAAACAATGTTTTAGCACTCGCAGCAGCAGCAAAATACTTTAACTTGCCGACAATTTTAACAACAAGTTTTGAAGATGGTCCTAATGGTCCACTCGTTCCAGAATTAGTTGAAATGTTCCCTGATGCTCCATATATCGCGCGTCCAGGTCAAATCAATGCTTGGGATAACGAAGATTTTGTAAATGCTGTTAAAGCGACAGGTAAAAAACAACTGATCATCGCTGGTGTTGTGACTGAAGTATGTGTTGCATTCCCTACACTTTCAGCTCTTGCTGAAGACTTTGATGTATTCGTGATTACTGATGCATCTGGTACATTCAACCAAATTACGCGCGATGCTGCATGGAACCGCATGTCTCAAGCAGGTGCTCAACTTATGACATGGTTTGGTGCTGCAGGTGAGTTACATCGTGACTGGCGTAATGATATCGAAGGTTTAGGTGCTTTATTCGGTGAGCATATTCCTGACTATAAAAACTTAATGGTTAGCTATGTAAAGAACACCACTAAAAAATAATATTTAATAAAAGCGACCTTTGGGTCGCTTTTTTTTACCATATTCAAAACCCAAGATGATTTCTTGAACGGCTTAGTTTAACCTATGCTTAAACTTTATCGGATCAGGCGTCGAGGTGAAAATTGCATTCATTTGATGACTATTACTATTTTTATTTGGTCGTTAAATACGGCGGTTTCAGTGCTGCTAGTGACGCGTCAAATATAACTAAATCAAAGCTTAGTCGACGTATTTTAGAACTCGAAGCAAAATTTAATGTCACACTCATTCAACGTTCTACTCGCCATTTCAAAGTAACGCCTTTAGGTCAAGAATTTTTTCAAGAATGTGAAAAAGTAATCAACCAAGCTGATTGCGCTCATAATGTTTTACTTAAACAGAAAAGTGAACCTCAGGGTCTAGTTAAAATTAGTTGCCCACCCGTAATGATGCGTTATCAAATTCGCTCTTTACTCAATGATTTTTTGAAGCGCTATCCACAAGTTCAAGTCGAGATGGAATTAACCAGCCGACGCGTAGATGTATTGCACGATGATATTGACTTGGCGATCAGAACTAATTTTTCTGCCAATGAAGACTCCACCATCGTGGTTCGTGATGTCATCAAAACCACTCATTGTTTAGTGGCAACCCCTGAGCTTTTACAGGGTCGCGTTTTAGAATATCCAACTGAAATCAATGATTTTCCAACAATTGTTTTAGGCACTCAAAAAACTCATTATCAATGGAATTTGCACCGAATTGAAGGGCATGATCTCATTGAAATTCCATTACAACCACGTATTAAAAGTAATGATTTGGCTGGTGTGTATTATTCAGTAATGGATGGATTAGGTATTGCAGATCTACCTTATCTTACAGTGCAAAAGGATTTGGCAGCAGGACGGCTTATACACATCTTGCCTGACTGGTGCTCAAATATAGGGACTGTGCAACTCGTTTATGCATCACGTAAAGGACAACGACTCGTGATGGAAAAACTCATCGACCACTTGGTTGAAGGTTTACGACAAGCAGCACAAAATCAAGAAGGTTATGCCTCTTAATAAAAAACCAGCACATCGTGCTGGTTCTTTACTTTTCAACTTAATTTAGATCTTACCAACAAGATCGATTGATGGTGCAAGTGTAGCATCACCTTCTTTCCATTTCGCAGGACATACTTCGCCTGGGTGAGCATGAACATATTGAGCCGCTTTCACTTTGCGAAGAAGTTCTTGAGCATCACGACCAATACCACCTGCATTAATCTCTACAATTTGAATTTTTCCTTCAGGATCAATTACAAATGTACCACGATCTGCCAAACCTTCAGATTCAATCAATACATCAAAGTTTTTAGACAATGTCCACGTTGGGTCACCAATAAGTGGATACTGAATTTTACCAATCACATCAGAAGTATCATGCCAAGCTTTATGTGTGAAATGAGTATCTGTAGATACACCATAAATTTCTACACCTAACTTTTGGAATTCAGCATAGTTATCAGCAAGATCGCCTAATTCTGTTGGACATACAAATGTAAAATCTGCAGGATAGAAAAAGACAACAGACCATTTACCTTTAAAATCTTGCTCAGAAACTTCAATGAACTCACCATTTTGATAAGCAGTTGCATTGAATGGTTTGACTTCAGTATTGATTAAACTCATGTGTTTTCCTCTATTTCTTTGTGAGAGTGTTGCTTCATTGAAATAGAGAATACAAAAGATGATTAAATTGGTAAAACCGAAAGTATTTATAAAAACAATCGAATTTCTAGATTTAAAAGTTAATATATTTCTTTAAGAGAATGAATCAAATATAAAACACTGTTTATTTTTTGAAATTTATTCAATTGGTTTCAAATTTTTGAAAATAATACTTGTCTTTTTTCATCCCAAAGAGAAAGATCATTCACTCTGTATGATCATAAACAATTCGAGTAATATCCATTGGGCTTAACCTCACACTATGAAAGCTCACTGTTCGAGGCTTACGATTCACCATCTTTTCCCGAGATCATTAATCAAGCGCTGATCTATTTCTATAATCATTATATGAAACGATTGAAAATCTTGCTGCTCTAGCTCATTAAACTTCCTCTTTTGCATTAACCTGATGATAAGATCGATTAAAATAGACAAGACTTTCCTCTTGCGAGCTTTGTTGAATAGCTACAACTCGGCAAATAAAAATACTGTGTGTGCCCACTTGTTGAATTTGCTCAATCTCACAATCAAAACTGACTAAAGCGTCCTTTAAGACCGGGCAACCTGTTTTCAATTTACCCCATTGGGCTAATCCAAAACGTTGTTCTGCACTCAATTGACTCGATGCAAAAGCATTTGAAAGAGACTCATGTTGAGAACTGAGCACATTGACAGATAAAACTTTGTTCTCAATAAAATACTGATGAGATCGGGATGATTGATTCATACACACCAAAAGTGTAGCAGGTGAATCAGTAACGCTACATACAGCAGACGCCGTGAAACCATGCTGTCCTGTTTCACCAGCTGTTGTAATAATATTGACTGCAGTGGTTAATAAAGACATTGCGTTTCTGTAGTCTGAAGCTTCAACCATTTTTCTCTTCTCAAATATAAACTGCTAAACTCGTGCGAACCTAGGATATAGGTGATTGCACAGATGATCCATCTTGAATGTAGAAAATAAACACAGCTAAAGCACTAATTTCTTAGTTTAAGATCGCTGAACCCGTGCTTAAGGCTTCAAGTTTGTCACGTCCCTCGTGACGAGACAGTGGTATCATTCCACAGTTGGTTGAAGGGTATAGCTTATCAGCATCGACAAATTGCAAAACTTTACGCAAAGTGTTTACCATCTCGTCAAGTGTTTCAATTTGATTGGTTGCCACATCGATTGCACCGATCATGACTTTCTTCCACGAATCAGTTCAATAAGATCCATGGATATATGTGAGTTTTGCACTCTAAAGAAATGATGCCCCAACTTAGATTTTTGTAGTATCGGGAGTGACGTTTCAAAAGGACGCGGTTCATTACTCAAAATTCGTTTCCCATTTTTATTATCTTTCATAGAATAACTTTAACAAATATGTATGGCGGTTTCACATTTCAAATTTTCAAGCGCTAGCTCAAGAATAGCAATTCTCTAGACAAATCAAAATTAGCTTTGTATCAAATTACTCAAGGTCATAAATAGAAACCAATCAAGTAGCGATCTAACGTCGCTCGAATTACGAGTCTATAAGTTCTATGATGAACTGTGCTCAGATTATTCACGGTATATTTACTTAAGACCAATCAAAATAATTCGATCAATAAACCTATCATGACTACCTAAAAAAAAGAGCCTAGATAGTGAATCTAGGCTTCTCTTATTTTTATGCTGGGATACTTGCTACTATATCCTCTCGAGACCAGAGTCTGTGATTTTGTATCGCTTTCTTAAATTTATCTTGATGATCTTTAAAGGTTTTACTACTAAAAATAGCATCATTTATGAAAAATATTTTTAAATCATAATCTTATATAGATTATTAAATCCCAAGAAAAAAGATCGGCCATCTAAGTTTATTTCAAATACTTCACCTGATTCGACTTCAACTTGTTTATAAACTTCTACAAGAATTTGCCCTCTCATCGTATTTTGAACTTTATGAAATGGGATAATGTTAATTCGAATGGTTTCACCATTCACTGCTTTTGCTGTAGTCCAGCCATTAGAGATATTCATTTTCACTTACTCATTAATGAGCTCATGTAAAATTAAAAATAATATTAAATATTTAAATCGAGAGTATGGATTCTGATATCGAAGAGGCTCAAGCCTATAATTCAAATTACAATTTTACATTAGCATGTATTTAATTATAAAAAGCCCACAATGAGATTGTGGACTTCTAAGATCGGCATGGTGCGAGTTCATGCTCTGCGTTAACTGTTTAGATATCATAGATATTAAAATCTATAAATTGAGAATACGCAATTCTAAGTTCTATCTAAACACTTCCGTTTCGCTTACGGATTCGATCAACAACGATTATACCATAAAAAATATTTTATGGTTTAATTTTAATATTTAAATGAGCTGGTAAATTTTACCAGTATTTAAACTATGAAAATTTAAATCAAAACTAGGTCTTATATTTTCATTATCAACAGTGATAAATTTAATATTTATTTGAGATAAGTTCGAAGCATGCTGCGAAGTATTAAATGTACCTATCACTGCATATTTAACTTCAAACTGATCTTTCACCTCAATTAATGAGGTATTCATGAAATAGCTACAATATCACTTGCTTGTAAGCCACGCTGACCTTGTTGCACAACAAATTGAACTCGCTGTCCTTCGACTAGATTCTTGAAACCATTTGCTCGAATTTCACTAAAATGAGCAAATACATCTTGACCATTATCTACAGCGATAAATCCGAAACCCTTAGTTTCGTTGAACCACTTAACTGTACCAGTTGTTAAATTAGACATCATTTATTTCCTATATTATGTAATGAATAATTAGAAAATAATTTTGAAGATAGACTTTTAATAGAATGAAAGATGTAATTAATATCAGATCAAAATAAAATTAGTAAACAATAAAATTATAATTCTAGAAAACCAATATAACACATATTTAATTGATTTATTGATTTATTGATTTATTGATTTATTGATTTATTGATTTATTGATTTATTGATTTATTGATTTATTGATTTATTGATTTATTGATTTAATAAAAAAACCTAACTACAGATCGACCGCAATTAGGTTGTAAACTTTTAAATTAGTTTTTAATTGGTAGCGGGAGCTGGATTTGAACCAACGACCTTCGGGTTATGAGCCCGACGAGCTACCAGACTGCTCCATCCCGCATCAACAAGTGCATTTGTACGCTAATTTGAGATATATAGCAATCTAAATAATTTATTTTTATCAAAAACTATAAAATCATTATCGTTACTAGATAAATTATTCAGACAATTCTGTTTTAAATTTTTGATGTAAAGACCTATACAAATTGAGTTTAAATTTTTCATTATTTAGTAATAATGTCGACTCTTCAGCCCAAGTAGCCTTTCCCACATCTAAACCAGAATGATTCAATGCCCAATCAGATATATACCCATAGATAAAAGAGTTATCAGCAAAGACCCATTTTACGATCTTATTTTGTTCATTCAGAAACACCTTATATGTAGGTAATGAACCAAAAAAACTAAATTTAGTGTATATATATTTGTAATGTTCGTTCATAGAATTATTTTTAAAAAAAAGATGAACCATAATAGCAGTTTTATGTGTTTTAACTCATAAAAAAAACATCGCTTGTAAAATCAATTCGAGGTTGATTTTAAAATACGGATTCACTTTTTTCATAAAAAAATTAATGATCACATGAAGGTCTTCTCGATCACTTTTTCAAGAATAATTTTAGAATTAATGTTGGCTATACCTTTAATTTTGTTTAACTTATTAATAATAAACTGGGAAAACCCATTTAAATCCTTGGTGGCCACAAAGAGAACGTAATTCGAATCCCCTGTAATGATAAAAGCATTGATCACTTCATCAAAATTACGAATCTGGCTCAGAAAATGCTGATGATCTGATTCGGTCAGCTGATTGAGTTTAATTTCGACAATCGCCTCAACCTGAATACCCAATTTTTCATAATTAATTTTTGCTTGGTATTTTTCGATGACTCCATTGTTTTCTAAAATTTTGACACGGCGATGGCAAGCTGAAGCAGAAAGATTCACTAAATCTGCCAATTCCTGATGACTTAGTCGTGCATTTTGTTGTAACAGTCTTAAAATTTTATGATCAATGAGGTCTAAATTCATTCCTAAATATCATCCTGATTTTTTATATTTAATTCGAATATTATCCAGTTTTCATGCAATTTCAAGCATGATTATCGGATAAATATGAAAAAATGCCGTGATAAAATCGAATGAAATAACACGGACTAAGTTAGGTTAAAAATGATTACCTTAGATCAATGCAAAGCATGGGATGCTCAAGACAAACTAAGCCACTTAAAGAATGAATTTGCTTTACCTGAGAACACCATTTATTTAGATGGAAATTCCCTTGGGGCACGCCCTAAATCTGCTTTAACACGTGCTCACGAAGTGGTCAGTCAAGAGTGGGGAGAAGATCTCATCAATAGCTGGAACAAAGCGGATTGGTGGGGATTATCGACTCGGTTAGGTGATAAGGTGGCTCAGCTCATTGGGGCAAATCCAGGCGAAACGGTGATCTCTGATTCAACCACACTCAACTTATTTAAAGCACTCTCTGCTGCTGTCAAAATCCAAGCTGAAATCGCTCCTGAACGTAAAGTGATTATTGCGGAAAAGGACGTCTTCCCGACTGACCTATATATTATTGAAGGTTATATTGACCTTGTTCAAAAAGGCTACCAACTGGTTTTAATCGAACATCCTGATGAATTAGAAACCACTCTGAAAGCCCATCAAACGGCAGTTGTGGTGTTGTCACATATCAATTACCGCTCAGGCTATTTCTATGACATGAAACAGGTCAATCAAACGATTCATCAACATAACGCTTTGGTCATCTGGGATCTATGCCACTCTGCAGGCGCTGTTCCAATCGATTTAAACAAGACCCAAAGTGATTTTGCCGTAAGTTGCACATATAAATACCTTAATGGTGGACCAGGTTCTCCTGCCCTCATCTGGGTACATGCAAAACACCAAAATAAATTTTGGCAACCTCTTTCAGGATGGTGGGGGCATCAACGTCCTTTTGATATGGCTGATCACTACGAGCCAGCTCAAGGCATTCGTCGTTTTTTATGTGGCACCCAAAGCATTTTGTCCATGAGTTTGATCGAATGTGGTTTAGATGTGTTCTTAAAAACTGACATGCAAAAGATCCGAGAAAAATCTCTAAATTTAACAGATCTCTTTATTCAATTGGTTGAACAGGAATGTGCTGAATTTGGTTTTGAGTTAATTACACCAATCGATCATTTACAGCGTGGTAGTCATGTGAGTTATTGCCATGAACACGGTTATGCCATTGTCCAAGCGCTTGTTGCACGTGGTGTGATTGGAGATTACCGAGAGCCAGCCGTGCTCAGATTCGGGGTCACACCTTTGTACCTAAGCCATGAAGACATTTGGCATGCTGTTCAACATCTTAAACAAGTGATGCTGAATAAAGAATGGAAAAATGAAAAATATTCGGTGCGAGGTCAAGTAACTTAATTCAGTTACTCACTTTACATCACCATGGCCAGGAGGGCTTATGAGTAACTTCGATAAAATTCAAACACGCGAAGCAGGATTACATAAAAAATTAACCGCTAAACAAATGGGCATGATTGCAATAGGCGGTGCCATAGGCACTGGTCTATTTATGGGTAGTAAATTTGCCATTAGTTTTGCAGGACCTGCTGTCATTCTAAGCTATGCGATCGGCGGATTAATTGCTTTTGCACTAATGGCTTGCCTGGCAGAAATGACTGTACAACACCCCACTTCAGGCTCGTTTGGTGCTTACGCTGAACATTATATCAACCCACTTTCTGGTTTCTTAGTTCGTTATAGCTACTGGGCATGTATCGTGTTGGCTGTAGGCACAGAAATTACCGCCGTGGCTGACTATATGAAACTTTGGTTTCCTCATGTCGGTTCAGGTATTTGGATCGTATTTTTTTCAACCGTACTTCTCGCAGTAAATGCTTATAGTGTCAAAGCATTTGGCTTAGTTGAATATTGGTTTTCGACGATCAAAGTATTTGCCATCATTGTGTTTATTCTGTTGGCAATAGGTATTTTGACGCAAGATCCAAATCCTCATCAAGCGCTAACTCACAATCTCACTGCACATGATGGCTTTATGCCAAATGGATTTAAAGGTGTTTGGATTGGTGTCATTATTTCTATTTTTAGTTATCTCAGTATCGAAATGATCGCGGTTGCTGCAGGTGAAGCCAATGATCCTGAAAAAGCAGTTAAATACGCTTTCAAAAGCACTGCGATTCGCTTATTTCTATTTTATTTACTATCGCTGAGTTTAATTGTCACTCTCGTTCCATGGACTCAATTGATAGCACCAGGTGCAACCAGTCCTTTCGTGTCTGTTATGCAAATTGTCGGCATTCCTTTTGCTGATCATATTTTAAACTTCATTGTGATTGTGGCAGCACTGTCCGCAATGAACAGCATGTTATATATCTCAACGCGTATGTTATTCAGCTTGTCACGTTCAGGAGATGCACCTAAGCTGTTTGGTAAAATTCGTAAAAATGGGGTGCCCATCAATGCCTTGCTACTTTCGGCAACAGGTATTGCCGTGGCGAGTATTGTATATAGCATTAATCCCGAATCAGCATTTCCAATCATGATTGCACTGTCCATGTTTGGAGCTTTATTTACTTGGGGGGCGATCTTTGCCACACACTACTTCTTTAGAAAGAACTTAGCAAAAAATAATATCCACCTCAAATACAGCATTCCTGGTAGTCGTTATATTTCCTTTATTGGTTTGTTTGCCATTCTTGCAATCACGCTTACCACATGGTTTACGCAAGAATTTAAATCAACTCTCCAGTTTGGCGTGCCTTTTATCGTGATGTTAATCATTTTCTATCAAATGAAGAAATCATCCTTAAAGCATCAATTAACTGAAAATGAACAAGCCTAGTAAAGGAGCTGTAAATCATGCTCTATGACAACTCGCAAACTGTGACGGATGAAAATCAGATCTTGTCTGATTTTCAAAAAATGAGCCAAGCGACTTATAAGCAACACCATCATATTGCCGATTTACAGTACGACTTTCAGCGAAGATCTACACTTGATTTTTTCCCCACACCTGTTGCCACCAATACTACTGTTATTTTTATACATGGTGGTTATTGGCAATGGTGTGAAAAAAGGGATTTTGCCTTTGTTGCTGAATTTGTTTTACAGCAAAATGCTCAATGTGTGTTGGTTGAATATGATTTAGCGCCTCAAAGTAGTTTAAATCTGATTAATCTACAAATTCGCAAAGCGCTCGATTATATCCACAAACAAACTTGGATCAGCCCCAATGTCATTGTGGTTGGACATTCTGCTGGTGCCCATTTGGCTGCTTTAAATTTAGATCATCCCTTGATTTGTTCAGCGATATTACTCAGTGGTATCTATGACCTAAAACCGATTCAAGAAACACATTTAAACAAGGCGCTAAATTTATCTGAGCTAGACATTAAAAACTTAAGTCCAGTTGAACATTCTACGCACTTTGCGAAGCCCTGTACGATTGCGTATGGACTCGATGAGTTACCAGAACTGAAATGGCAGAGCCAAAAATATTATCAAATTCGACAGCAACTAGAGCCTGAATTCACGCATCTATTGAGTTTTGTAGACACTAACCACTACTCCATTTTGGAACGATATTTTAAATCGATAATGACCACCTAATTTCTGCTCAGCTTTAATCAGCTGAATCACCAGCTTAATTCATATCTAGTCACACGGATGTTACTATGTCAAAACCATGCTTTTACAAGCTATTCCTTTCCTGCACCTTTATTTTGTCAAATCTTACATTTGCCGAGATAACACTCATTGATGAACAGCAAATTGTGAGTGAATCCGATCGTTTAAAACTCACCACGTCTGGTAGTATTCGTCTACAAGCCTTAAATTTCGATCATTACGATCAATCTAACGAAAATCAGAAATATCGCAGAGATGGTTATAGCTCAAATAGCCGTATGTATGCCAATGCTGATTATGCATGGAATGAACGTTTGCATTTAATTGCAGGCTATCAAAACTATATCAATCTTCCCAAGATGCTGGATTGGGACGGTCATTACCGTTCCTCTGATGAAAACATCACCACCGAACAGGCGTATATTGGTCTGCGTGATTCAGCATACGGTACCGTTAAATTTGGAAAAATCTATAGTATTTATTACGACATTGTAGGTGCCAAAACTGACCTATGGAATTACTCAACCTTGGCTCAGCCCCAAACGTGGAGCCCTGTCGCTTATACAGATGGTACGCAAGCAGCTCATAAAACTTTACGTTATGAGCTCAAAACGGATAAAGCAAACTTATATGCCAGCTATTTGTTCAAGGATAGTACGACGGTCGCAGATACGGATGTGCAATATCAACGTAAAAATGGTGCCGAATTGGCAGTTGATGTGCATTTAAATAAAAATTTAAGTTGGGCGACCTCATGGAAGTACAACGATGCTAGTCTGAACAATCAACAAGATAAACATGATTTAAAGCAAGAAATTTGGGCAAGTTCATTATTTTATTTTGATGGAAAATGGATGCTTAGCTTTGGCGCTGGTTGGTATAAAAATCTAGTTCCAAATTTTGATGCTTACAGTGAATCGAGCGATTTTCAACTTCAATCATTGCTGAATACTGAGGCTTATGGCGTTGAATTTTATGCGGGACAGCACTTCAAGATTGAAGAATACGGTATCAAATTCATTCAGCCCTATATCATGGGAAATCAACTTGAATATACCAGTGGCTCAGAGTTTAAACGCCGTGATCTCGGTGTTGGTATAGCAGCTAGATTTAACCATGGTTTTGGATTTGATTATGAACGTTTATATACACATGATACGTTCCAAACCCCAGATATGCATTTATTCCGTTTACGTTATGAATGGTAAATTCTAATTTTAGAGTAACTATCATGCAAAGCCTTGATATGCTCATAGGCTTTGAATGATGACACATTGATTCAAATATAATGTCACAATGCTCTGCTCTTTAAAATGATTCAATTTATTTGATACACAACATCTCAATTAATTTAATATTTTTAGAAAGTTGCATTGACATGGGTTCAAAATAAATCGTATCGAATGAATTATTATCATCTACGGCTTTACCTTGAGGTGTAAAACGCTGACTTTTGACATAGGCTCTGGCTTTATTTTGACAATCAATTTGATGAACGGCTTGTATGTAGCCCTTTGGTTTGATGTTTAATGAGGGCACGCCATGTTCATACACATATTTATAGTCAATTTCAAAAATATGCGAGGCTTGATCGAGTGATTTAATAGTCGTTTTATCAATATAAGACCAGCCCCCATCATCCCGATCAAACATGGTCCATTGTGGTGATTGTGCTAAACTCATGCTGCTACACAGCACACAAGTTAAAAATATAATCCCGTCTTTCATTCAACTATCCCTAATTCAACTATGAACAAACGTTTTACTATATCACCATAAAAACAAAAAACCCTTTGTTATACAAAGGGTTTTTAACTATTTAATTCATTGTTAAATAATAAAAAACATTAAAATTTAACAAAAACTACTCTCAGGTATGTGTCAGAACGGTAAATCATCATCTAAATCAGATGGTGCTGTCGCCATTGGCTTCGGCGCTGGTTGATTTTGTGGCTTTTGGAAGCCTTGGTTAACGTTGTTATTACCATAACCAGCTTGGTTACCATAACCGCTACCTTGATTATTATTGTTATAACCACCTTGGTTGCCATAACCACCGCCTTGGTTGTTATTAAAACGTGGTTGATTATAACCTTCACCACCATTTTCACTTTGCTGACGATTATTAGAATCTAACATCTGCATTTGTTCGCCACGAATTTCAGTCGTGTAACGTTCTTGACCATTTTGGTCTGTCCACTGACGGGTACGTAAAGAGCCTTCAATATAAACTTTTGAACCTTTACGTAAATATTGCTGTGCAATTTCACCTAAACGATTATGTAAGACGATACGGTGCCATTCTGTTTGTTCTTTGCGTTCACCTGAGTTTTTATCTGTCCAAGATTCACTTGTCGCAATTGAAAACTGCGTTAATGAACCACCATTGGGAAATGTTTTTGTCTCAGGATCTTTACCTAAAGTACCAACTAAAATAACTTTATTCACGCCGCGCATGTGCTCTAATCTTCCTATTCGATTCTATGTTTTACTTTATAAGAGTTATGATTAAATGGCTACCTCTTTACCCAACAAGTGCGTTAAATGTTGTCGCGCAGTGTCATCTAACTGCTGCTTATCAACTTTGACATAGACCACTTGTTGATCAGTCATCACCACGACCTCTTCAATACCACGAATTGCCAGTAACTGAGAAGTCCATTCATCTGTTTCTTGGACTTTGGGCAAACTCAAAATCAGTGATGATAAATAACGTGGCTGCTTTAATCCAAAACTAATCAACAGCCAAAGAATGGCAATTCCTGTCAGTACCCCCCAGCCTAGAGCAGTGTTATTTAACATCAGCAATTGCCCACCCAGTATACCGCCAAAAAAAGCACCTAAGAATTGACCACTGGCATTCACACCCATTGCTGTCGCTTTGGATTGGATAGGTGCTGCCTTCGATAACCAAGATGGCAGTAGTGCTTCCATCACATTAAAGGCAATAAAGAAAAGACCTAAACCAAGCAACAAAATGTATTTCGATTCAAATCCAAAAATCATCACGATCAAACCGGCGATGATCCCAGCAATCGCAGTCAGAAAAATACCTCGCATTTTTCGATATTTTTCAGCAAGAATGATACTAGGAAAAGCAAAAAATAAACTGATTACCAATAAGGGAAGATAGATCAAACCATGCTGAGCTAAAGGAATATCTGCAAAGTCAATCAATTGAGAAGGCACATAGATGAACATCGCCGTCAGCAATAAATGCAAAGCAAACACAGAAACATGTAAGCGATTTAAATCGCCCATTTTCAAAACTTGTTTTAGCTGCGTGAGATAACCTTGCTGAAAATTTTTATGATGACGTGTTGTTTTGGGAACAAGAAATAGCATTGCAATGGCAAGTAATCCCATGAGTGTGGTCACCCAGAATAAGCCTGAAATACCCACCACGCTGGTCAACCATGGCCCTAAACTAAATGCAATAACGAAAGAGAGACCAATACTCATCCCCATCATTGCCATCGCCTTCATACGATTTTCTTCACGCGTAACATCTGCCAATAACGCCATGACGACAGCAGAGACAGCTCCACCCCCAGCTATTGCACGCCCTATAATCACACCATAGATTGTGTCTGACATTGCTGCGATTGCACCACCCAAGGCAAACAACAATAAACCCAATACGATCAGCGGCTTTCGGCTATAGCGGTCTGCAATCAAACTAAAAGGAATTTGTAGTATTGCCTGAGTCAAACCATACACACCTACGGCCAAACCAATCAAAGCAGGTGTTGCATATTCATAAGCCTGTCCCGCAACAGAAAAGACCGGGACAATCATAAACAGACCTAACATTCGCAATGCAAAAATGCTGCTCAATGCAAATGTGGAACGGCGTTCTAAGGCATTCATCATAAAATTTAGGTTATCGCGTGATTTCTATGTCTACTTTGATTATAGAATATTCGGCTGATGAACAGGCATGAATTTTATTTGAAATAAAGATCAACACCATCTGTTTTCCCTAGAGCAAAAGCCTTAAGCCAAAAAAGCACAGCTTGTGCTGTGCTTTTTTCGATGTGTTCATCTAGCCTTGTAGCGCTTGACGCTTCTTATATTGAATAGATGCAATCACTGCCCAAACAATAAATGCTACACCAATCAGACCTGTTACCACTTCAGGAACATGTACGCCCGTACCACTCGCAATCATAATGAAAGCCAATGCACCAATTGCATAGTGCGCACCATGTTCTAAATAGATGTAAGCATCTAAAGTACCTTTCTCAACGAGATAGATGGTAATCGAACGAACAAAGATGGCACCAATCGCGAGACCTAACATAATCACCACAACATCTGAAGTAATGGCAAAAGCACCAATCACACCATCAAAACTAAATGATGCATCCAATACTTCTAAATACAAGAATCCACCGATACCCGCTTTGACTACGCCTGTTGGCACACCATTACTATCGTGACCAATTGCATTACCATTTTCATCAATTTCAGGCTCACCACCCAGCAAATGGCTCAGTACTTGTACCCCAATATAAATGACGATGCCCCAGATACCCGCCATAGTCACGACTAAGCGTTTAGCTTCATCAACATTAGCTGCCATGATCAGTAAAGCCACTAAAGCTACAAATACAGATAGTGCAGGTACAGATGCCAGTTTCGCTAAACGACGCTCAATCCATTTGAACCAATGCGTGTCTTTACCATCATCCAAGAAAAAGTTAAGGAATACCATCAATAAGAATGCACCACCAAATGCTGCAATTTCAGGATGATGATTCATCAGTCGTGCCGAATATTCTTTAGGGTCATTTAATGCCAAATTGACAACTTCCATCATGCCCATATCCGCTGTGACCGCGACGATCACAATTGGGAAGATTAAACGCATACCAAATACTGCAATGAGAATACCCACAGTCAGGAAAAGCATTTTCCAAAAGTGATCCCAATGACGAAGCACTGAAGCATTGACGACAGCATTATCAAAAGAAAGTGAAACCTCCATCACAGCTAAAATTGCAGTGATGGTCAGTACGGTGAACATGGTCTTGAGGCCAGCTTCTGGACCATGGGTATAACCCCAATAGGCAGACAGCGCAAGACACACGATCGTGAATACGATAGAGAAACCAAAATGTTTCCACATAATCTAGCGACCTTATAAAAAATGAGGTGAATCAATAAAAATTTTACAAAACATAAACTTAGGATTTTTATATGACGAATATTAAGTGAAGTCTGTGCTTAGTGATTTGTAAAAATTCTATAAATTGAATGTCTGATCTCTAGCGCTAAAAGACACTCAATTAAACTGTGCTAATTATGACGAGTTTTCAAAATTTATCCAAAGTTCTTCGTATGATTTTTTTGTTGAAGATGATGTATCGCTCAAGCTAGTTTTGTAACGACAAATTGATATGATCTTAGCTGATACATAGAGATGATTTTATTCAGGATGGATTTATGCGTTTTTCAGAAGCCGTTTGGCAACGAAACTACGATTTATATCAAAAAACATTAGCACTCCCTTTTAACCAAGAACTGGCGCTTGGAACACTCGATCGAGAAGCTTTCTGCCATTACGTCATTCAGGATGCGCATTACCTGGTTGCCTATGGTCGAGCATTGGCTATTTGTGGTGCTAAAGCATATGACTCCGATGCCATTATTCAATTTACGCAAGGCGCTAATGAAGCAATTGTGGTTGAACGTGAACTGCACAATGGTTTTATGCACGAATTTGGCATCACTAAAGCTGATTTTGAAAATACACCTTTGACTGCTGCTTGCCATCATTACACCTCATTTCTGACAGCTACTGCATGGTCAGAGAGTTATCCTGTCGTTTTAGCTTCATTACTGCCGTGCTATTGGATTTATGCGGAAGTGGGCAAAGACATTCTTAAACATAATATTGCAAATAATCCTTATCAAGCGTGGATTGACACTTATGCTGGCGAGCATTTCAACGAAGAAGTACGCAAAGTCATTGAAATTATTGACCGAGTTGCGGCAGAAAGCGATCAACATACCATTGAAAAAATGCATCAAGCTTACACACGGGGAGCTGAACTCGAATATTTATTCTGGGATAGTGCTTATCATCAACGTCAATGGTTAAGCCTAGATCACTCATGATGCTATCACCTGTATAACTAAATTAAAGGTCGGTGATCTAAACTGCATTGCCGACTTTCAGGCTCATTTCGATTTAAATGGATTTAAGACTGGATTTTAAAGCAAACTTCAAGCACAATTATTATTGATAATAATTCTCATTATCATAAATAAAATTTACTTGAGGTTTTCTATGCAACATTCACTGGGAACAGAAGCAATCCGTGCATATTTCACTTTACAATGCTGTTGGTTAAATAATGAAGAAGTTTATTTAGAAAAAGGATGTACACACTGTGGATCTGCTGCCACATATCTCATTTATTTTACCAATCATCATATTCAAAATTTAATGCTCGACTTCATTGCACAATACTCTTGTTCAAGCTCTATACGTTTTGATTTTCTAGATTTACAACATTTCGAAGCCGAATATAACGATTTTCTTCAACACTTAGAAAAAGAAGTAAATTTTTACGCACGTCAACATCATGCTATTGAAAGACATATATGTTTTGAACAGGTGGACTCTATTTTCGAACGTCACTATTCACGTGCTTGCTGATCAATATTCACCCGAAATTACTTATATTTAATATCCTATGGCTCATCATGACATCAAATTTGCGAATTGATTCTGTCTTGTTCATCTATTTAAAATCAGATTGCAGGAGCTCTTAAAGCACTTTACATTGGATTTTTGCTGTTCAATGAAATTCTACCGACATAATTTGTCGTGTTTTATTTTTCAATTGTGCTTGAACAAAATTAAATCGCTATCATATATCACCTTCACTCAGCATATTTTCGAGATGTTTTATGAGCCAAAGTCATATCCG
The DNA here is from genome assembly GCF_056779765.1 of Acinetobacter sp. 24-47-62. Lineage (NCBI taxonomy): Bacteria > Pseudomonadati > Pseudomonadota > Gammaproteobacteria > Moraxellales > Moraxellaceae > Acinetobacter > Acinetobacter sp. 24-47-62. Next base: position 193,483 of record NZ_JBWYIN010000002.1, on the reverse strand, counting down.
TATTCGAGGCGCACGCACCCATAACTTAAAAAATGTGAACCTTGATATTCCACGCGATAAGTTCGTGGTGATTACGGGACTTTCAGGTTCAGGTAAATCTTCACTGGCTTTCGACACCTTATATGCAGAAGGTCAACGTCGCTATGTGGAATCTTTATCTGCCTATGCACGCCAATTCCTGTCACAAATGGAAAAACCTGAAGTCGATTCGATTGAAGGTTTAAGCCCAGCTATTGCCATCGAGCAGAAATCAACCAGTCATAACCCACGTTCAACGGTCGGTACGATTACTGAAATTTATGACTATTTACGTTTGTTGTATGCTCGAGTGGGTACACCCTACTGCCCTGAGCATGACTTGCCGATGGTGGCACAAACCGTGTCGGAAATGGTTGATGCGGTTAAAGCACTTGAAGAAGGTACGGCTTTATTGTTACTTGCTCCTGTTGTACGTGAGCGCAAAGGGGAATACACCAATTTATTTGAGCAATTACAAAGCCAAGGTTTCGTCCGTGCACGTGTAGACGGTGAAATCATGGAAATTGATCCACCGCCTGAACTGGATAAGAAGAAAAAACATACCATTGAAGTCGTGGTCGACCGTTTTAAAGTCCGCGATGACTTAGGCAACCGTATTGCAGAAAGTTTTGAAACCGCACTGCGTTTAGGTGGCGATATTGCGATTTTGTCATGGATGAAAGGCGAACAATCTGATCGTGTGTTTTCAGCAAAACACTCTTGTCCTGAATGTGACCGTGCCGTTGCCGAATTAGAACCTCGTCTGTTTTCTTTTAACAACCCATTTGGTGCTTGCCCAGTCTGTGATGGTTTAGGGACACGCAGCCATTTTAGTTCTGACAAACTCATTCCAAACCCTGAAGTCAGCATTAGCCAAGGGGCAATTCGTGGTTGGGATCGTCAGCGTCCATACTATTACAGCATGATTGAAAAAGTCGCTGCACATTTCGACTTTTCTCTTGATACGCCGTGGAATGAACTTGATGCGGAAACCAAAAAGAAATTCCTTTACGGTACAGGCAAAGAAAAAATTGATTTAAGCTATATCGATGAACGTGGTCGCCGTCATAACCGTGTGATGGCTTTCGAAGGGGTTTTACCACATTTAGAACGTCGTTACCGTGAAACTGAATCAAACTATGTACGTGATGATTTAGCTCAGTATTTATCGAATGCTGCATGTGACGCTTGTGGCGGTTCACGTCTCAATGAAATTTCACGTCATGTGCGTGTCAAAGACAAAACCATTGCCGAAATCACCAAAATGTCGATTGGCGATGCCGAAAGCTACTATCAAGATCTCAATCTTGAAGGCGCCAAAGGTGAAATTGCCGATAAGATTTTTAAAGAAATTCGTGAGCGTTTGCACTTCCTTGTATCAGTCGGCTTGAACTATTTAAGTCTATCTCGTTCAGCCGAAACCTTATCAGGGGGTGAAGCACAGCGTATCCGTTTGGCTTCGCAAATTGGTGCAGGTCTTATGGGCGTCATGTACGTGCTGGATGAACCATCAATTGGCTTGCATCAACGTGATAATGACCGTTTGCTTGAGACTTTGGTTCGTTTACGTGATCTCGGTAACACTGTCTTAGTGGTAGAGCATGATGAAGATGCCATTCGCGCAGCCGATCATATTATTGATATTGGTCCTGGTGCAGGTGTGCATGGTGGTCATGTCATTGCCGAGGGGACTTATGATGAATTGGCAGCCAATGAGGATTCTCTGACCGGCAAATACCTTTCAGGTAAGTTAAAAATTGAGGTGCCGAAAACGCGTGTACAACCACCTAAACCTGATGAGCAAATTAAGCTGATGGGTGCATGTGGTCACAACTTAAAGAATGTTGATCTCACCATTCCTTTAGGTGTGATGACCTGTGTGACGGGTGTATCGGGTTCAGGTAAATCGACTTTAATCAACCGCACCTTATTACCGCTTGCAGCAACACAATTGAACGGTGCAACGACGTTAACGGCGGCAAAATTTGATTCGATTGATGGCCTGCAATTCCTCGATAAAGTCGTGGATATTGACCAAAGCCCAATTGGACGTACGCCTCGTTCCAACCCTGCCACTTATACAGGTTTGTTTACGCCAATTCGTGAACTCTTTGCTCAAACCCCAGAAGCCAAAGCGCGTGGTTATGCCGCGGGTCGTTTCTCATTTAATGTGAAAGGTGGTCGCTGTGAAGCCTGTGAAGGCGACGGTATGATTAAAGTGGCGATGCATTTCTTACCAGATATGTATGTGCCATGTGATGCCTGCCATGGCAAGCGTTATAACCGTGAAACTTTGGAAGTCGGCTATAAAGGCAAAAATATTTCTGACGTACTTGAGATGACCGTTGAAGATGCGATGCATTTCTTTGATGCGATTCCTGTGATTCATCGTCGTTTAGAAACTTTACATCAAGTTGGTTTGGGCTATATCCGTTTGGGTCAGTCGGCAACCACGCTTTCAGGTGGTGAAGCACAGCGTGTGAAACTTGCACGTGAGTTGGCGAAGCGTGATACAGGTAAAACACTGTATGTGCTTGATGAGCCAACCACAGGTTTACATTTCCACGATATTGCGAAACTTTTGGATATTCTTCATGAGCTACGCAATAAGGGTAATACCATTGTGGTGATTGAGCATAACTTAGATGTCATTAAAACTGCCGACTGGATTGTGGACTTAGGTCCTGAAGGTGGTGCAGGTGGTGGTATGATTATTGCCGAAGGTACGCCTGAAGAAGTAGCGAAAAATAAGGTTTCGCATACAGCGAGATTCTTGAAGCCAATGTTGAAATAATCTCCCCCCTTACGGATTAATGCTCCTCATCTTTGAAAAGGAGGGTTAGGGAGGTTTCAAAATAATAATTTATTATGCTAAAACGGTGATTCATTCACCGTTTTTTATTCTTATGACTTTATTAGAAATATTAGATACAGCTATTAAAATTGGTTTAGGTGCGCTCATTACAGGGATCATTACTTATTTCAATCAAAAGGCAAATTTGAAGGCACAACAAAATAAGGAAAACAAAGAATTTAATCGTAATCTTTTAACAAAAATTTCTTCTGATATAGAGGAAATAAATCATTTAATTTTAAAAATTTGGGCTATATTTGATTTTGAAATTAAAAAGCCTGTATTAGATAAAGAAGTAATTAGCGACAGACTCTCTCCTCTGCGAGAAAACCTATTTGATGACTTTAATCTATTAAGTAAAAATGAAGGGCTTTTACTTTTATATGACTATAAAGATCAACAAGAAATATTGAGAAGATACGGTGAACTTGTAGGTGCTTTTAATTCCTATACATGTTTTCGTAAAGAATCTGTTTCAATTGAGAAAACTGCTGAATATAAAGCAAGTATATTAGAGACTAGAAAACAACTTTATCAAAGTTTAAATAAAGCCATTCCTAAATAATTTTTAACTGAAATCCAATCACATGAAAGCGACCTGGATGTCGCCCGTTTGATTAGGATATAAGGATATATCCTCAATCAAAAAAAAAGCATTTTGCCTACTTTTGTGCTTTCAAAAGTAGGAAATTCCTACGCAAATTTAATAAAAAATCTAACTGACAATTGAGGACGTGACTACTGCCAATATTCACATAATCTTAGCTTGAAACAGTATTACGCCCCTGCGCTTTCGCTCTAAATAATGCTTGGTCTGCCTTAGCAAATAAGGCTTTCCAAGAATCAGCACCTACCGCAACACCCACACTGATCGAAACCGTAAATGATTGACCTTGCTCATCTGTAAATTGTATATCACCAATACTCTTACGCATCTTTTCTGCAGCACGTAAACCATGTTCAAGGTTTAAATTTTCAATCAACACCAAAAATTCATCACCACCAAAGCGTACGACCAAATCCGTAGAACGAACATTATGACTTAAACAATTTGCCACCTGCTGAATGACTTGATCCCCTGCCACATGACCATATTGATCATTAACCTGTTTAAAATAATCAATATCTACAATCATCAAACACGTTTGGGTAAACTTATTGGGCTGAGCCTCCATAAGTTTGGTATAGGCTTCTAAAGCAAAACGATTTGAAACACCTGTTAATTTATCAGTATTGGCAATATTCTTTAATTCAAATTCAAACTCATCACGTTGATGCAACATTTTCTGAAGTTTTTGCATCGCTTCGTGTAATGAATGTACTTGTTTCTGCTGATCTTCAATAAAATGACTATCGACCAAAGCATTGGCATACGACAATTCAACTAATTTATCTCTCACCATGATAAGCGGCGAAATAACTTTACGTTGAACATAGATCATCGTAAATAAAGCAGCCAATAGTGAAATTAAAGAGACTATCAACGTGAGTAGGAAGTTCAGTTGATTCGCGTCTTTTTCTGACTTTGCGATTTCAACGCTCTTATTGAGCAAATAGTCTTGTAAATCGATAACTGTTAAGAATTTACCAGATACAGCTACACTTAATTCAGTCCCTGATAAAAAATAAGGTTGTCCCTTTCGGCTTTCATCAATTAATCGCATGATGATAGGTAAACCTTGATCAATAAACTGAGTTTTCACTTCTTGGTGTAAGCGAGCGAATTCAGCTGTACGATGGCGTTCGGGTTGGATGGTATTCACTAAATCCCACAAATAGCGAACTTGTTTTTGCGTTTGTAATGCGCGTGCAATATTGTCACTTGGTAACGGCTGCTGAAATGTCACATGTGCAGTTACATTTGAAGCAACACGTCCAGCCTGATCACGCAAATCTGCTAACACCAAAATCATGGTGTAATAATGCCCCATCGAACTGTCTTTACTTTTAGACTGCATTACCAGTTTTTTCAGTAAATCATGGCTGCTATCCCACGCATTAAACATTGTAAGAATAGCCTGATCTAAAGCTTCAGGCGTACGCTCTGCAAATGGCAACGAAATATAGTGATCGACTTGTTTGCGACCTTCCGCTAATTTTGGATTTAGGTATTGAGCGACGTACTCTTCTAACCCATCATATCCAGACTGATCTAATCGATGAATCGAGACCTTAATTTGTTCATCTACTCCCGCGCGATACTCAATAAGCGCTTGTTTATTTTTTTCAAACTCTTCTTGTGAACTCGACATTGCCATGTTCGCAGGGCCACGCTCGCGTGAAATACGGTTCGCTAGAGCAGCAACAGCTCGAAGATTTTCAATTTCAATCAATGCTGTTTGTGATTTCTGATATTCGCGATAATGGCTAATGACCAATGGGATTGAAATACAGAGGATAGATAAGACGATAATCATCACGAACACAAATAGGCGGCGACCAATTTGCTCGGAATGTGATTTTAACATCCAAACTACCTCTAAAATAAAAGACCGTATAAAGCGGTAAGATTTATAAAATTTCTTTGAACTTAGTTATACTTTACAATATAACCATGTTTAAAAAGCACTTAAAGCACAAGTTTTTATTTAAGAAACAATGTGATAAATATCACACTATTGTAATGCCGTAAATTTTTTTTGTTCAATATTTAAATTATTTTTCCACCAATATACAAGTGATATATTTCGCAGTATTTACTTTTTTTGAATTAAAATCAGATGATTATTTTGATCACTTAATCAGCATCGAAAAAATAGATCATGCGCATAATTTTTAATCATTATACAAACCTCATCCTTTAAACCATAATGCTTACATCGCAAAGATACTGATTCATATCAGATTTGCTTAATGAATTTTGTTCTACCCTCGGATGTTTCTCCCACATACAGAACATCCTTTTTCAGCCCAGCCATCCCAATCGGCTGGGTTTTTTTTATCTTTTATATGACTTTTAACGTAAATAATGAAAGAAACCAAGTCGATCTAAAATATCTAAAGTGATTTCCTTGCGTTGCTGAATTTGATCACCATTTTTCATTTCTAAATTTAATGCAAAGGCAGTGACTTGACCGCTGGCTTGTTCTACAAACCCCACATACCAGCCTACCTGAGGCTCAATATCCATTCCCCAACCACTTTTGGCATATAGCTTATTCGCACCACGTGATTCGACATACATCATGTCCCTTACATCTTGTTGTACATCTCTACGAAACGGCAATGACAACTGTGCCAATCTATAAACAAATTTAACTTGTTGTTCAGGTGTAATCTCTAGAGGACCTTTTAACCAAAATTGATCTATCTGATCCCCGACTTTTGCATTTCCATACTGAATTCGACTTAATTCCTGTTGCATCAATGTTGGTCCAATACGGTGTGCTAAGGCTTGATACACAGGTACAACAGATGCTTGTAAGGCTTCACCAAGCGTAAAATCACGTTGCCAACTATCAAATGAACGTTTATTTCCATCCCATTTAAACACTTCATACCGAGTTGATTTATGATGTTCTAATCCAATCAAAGCATTCACTATTTTAAAAGTGGATGCAGGGATAAAATTTTCTTTTGCTCTTGTTCGATCAGAACCGTAAGTTTTAACGTGTTTGCCATCATAGGTGATAAATACACCTTGAATATTTTGCTGATTAAATAGGGTCTCAATATGATGCTGATTCTTTGATTCACTGCTATTCAGCATTGAATCGTCTTTTAAATCGTATGCTTTTATTCTCGGATTAATATGATCTAAGGCCTGGCAGGCAGATAAAAAAACAGACGTTAAAACAAGTGCAACAACGTAGATTCCTTTCAATTCAATGTTCCAATTTGACCAATGCATTTAATTCAATTTTGACAGATTATTTCCAATTTTTTTGTCTATTTTTAACACTTTTTTTAAAAATATTATTTACATGTGCAATATGCTGGTGCATAATGCCCCACATTAGGGCGAGATAGAAATATACCTCAGCAGAATTTCTGTATTTCCCTCAAGTTTTGGCGAAAAAACCTAGTTTTCTATGAAAACTAGGTTTTTTTTTGCTCAGTATTGATAAAGAATACACCCAATTACGCACTATAATGGTGCAAATAAATATAAGTTAAAAAAAACCCAGCCTTGGGGAAAGCTGGGTATATAAGAGAAATAACCACTATAATATTTAGTAAATCTAAAAGGTAAAACTCAATTTATTTAAATATAAAAAAAAACTTAGTTAACGAGCATGTAATTATGTGAAAATTAACTTAAATTGCAAAGATCGTAACCCTTTGAAATTCCGAATCGACCTAACACTTTACAGCCAAGTAGGTGAAAAAAGTCACATTATTTATTTTCAAATGAGTTAAAATTAAACGAAAATCTTAAATTTCATGTAAATTAACATTTTCTTTATACGTTTTATCCGATTCTAATAATCTTTTTTTTGTATAATTTCGATGCAATTTTTTTAGCTTAATCGACCTTGAAAATCTCCTTATCACATTGTTATTTTTGAATAAAATGTTCAAAAATTCATGTTCTTAATCTTCTTGTATCAAGAAATAACACACAAAATAAATTTAGACCAGCAGACTATTACCTTAAAGATCATTGACTTAATACATTGTTACAATACAATATTTACTGCATATTCATTCGACATTTATTTGGTAACTATTATGAAAAAAATTAGTTTAGCCACTGCTTTATTAGTAGCAATGACTGGGGCACACGCATATCAAGTTGAAGTACAAGGCGCTGCTGAATACTTTGATGACTCATTGAACAATGATAACTATACTGGTTCTGTTCAAGGTACTTACTACTTCAAGAATGTAGACTCAACTAAAGGTCCTTTAGCTGAAGCGGCTTTCTTAAATCAAGCATCTAATGTTTCTGTTGCTTATAACTTCGGTGAATATTCTGCTGATATTAAAGCTGCTAATCAGAAAGTTGAAGCTCAGCAACATAACTATGGTGCAAAAGCTGAAGCTTATATCCCAACTAAACTTATTCCTTTATATGCAAGCGCGTCATATAGCCACTCAAAAACTGATGCTAAAAATGAATTCACTGCAACCAATCCATCTAACCACCCACAAGTTGCTAAATTAGCAGATGGTAACGGCGATCGTTATGCATTAGAAGTTGGTGCAATGTTACTGCCAAACTTTTTGGTTGCTGTAGGTTATACAAGCGTTGCTGATCAATACTCTTTTGATGTATTCAAAGCAATCAACAACGGTAGCGTATTCTCAGCACTTGAAGCAGGTACTATTGCTGAAGATCAAGATGCGATCACAGCTCGTACTAAATATGTAGGCGGCATCACTGATACAAATATGTCTGTCGGCTTTGAAGCTGGTTTAGTATACGGTGAAGATACACTTTACCAATTAAAATCTGACCTTTACTTCAATCCACAGTTAAGCGCAGGCGTTTCTTATACTGAATCAAGCTTTAATGACACTCCAAGCTCAGCTATCGGTGCTAACGTAAACTACTTCATCACTCCAGCTGTAGCTGTTGGTGCAAGTTATGTAAATGCTAACGCTGAAAATGGTTCTAGCCGTGATACTGAAACTGTTGGCTTAAATGCTAAATTCCGTTTCTAATAAATTATTAGATACAGAATCAAAAAAGGACGCATAATGCGTCCTTTTTTAATCATTCACTATTTACTCAGGGCTACGAATTACACTTAAGAAATGTAAATGTCTTTCGTATTGATCAATGACATCTTGAATTAAGTCTTCTTGTGTCCAGTCCATTACATCATAGGCCTGTCCACCCTCTCTTAAAAACACTTCCGCCTGATAATAATCCTGCTCATTCACCATTGTATCTGGCATAAAGCTCGGTGGCGTTGTTCTTTGTGACATCACTTGATATACGAAATTCAACTCGTCATGATGATCTACCCTCAACTCTATTCCTTCACCCAATCGATTTACACTAACCTTAAACTGTCTTCTCTTGAACTCTTTCTGCACTTGCTCTAATGCTTGATATACTTGAGATTCAATAAATACATCAACCTCTTCCTTAGAATGAGGATAGTGCATAATCAATCCTAAGCGTTTTTGCCAACTCCGTGGTTGATGAATTGCTCGAGGTGTAATTCTCGCTTCTTGCAAAGCATTCATTTTAATTAAATCTACTTTTAAGGCTTTGAGTAATCCCCAACAAATAAAGAGCATAATGACGGAGAATGGCAATGCACTCATGATGGTTGCAGATTGTAAAGCACCGAGCCCACCGACCAATAATAATACAATTGCCAATACCGCCATAAGCACAGTCCAAAAGAGTCGTTGCCATGTCGGTGAACCTTCACCTTTAGCCGTCAAATAGTCTGTAACTAATGCACCTGAATCCGCTGAAGTGACAAAGAATAAAATAACCAGCGATGTTGCTACCACACTCATCATTGAAGCGAGTGGTAAGCTATTTAAAAATTCGAATAATGCAACGGAAGAATCCTTCTGTACTGCTAGCATCAGTGCTTCATTGCCTTCTTGCATAATACTGAAGAGCGCAGCATTCCCCATAAAGCCCATCCAAATGAGTGTAAATCCAGTAGGAATCAAAATAACTCCAACGATAAACTCTCGAATAGTTCTTCCGTGAGACACACGTGCGATAAACATCCCGACAAATGGTGACCATGAGATCCACCATGCCCAATACATAATCGTCCAACCACCAATCCAACCATTGGGTTGATAAGCATATAAATTAAATGTCATGGTAAAGAGATTAGAAACATACTGACCCATGTTCTGAATTGTGGTTTGCAAAAGATAAATGGTAGAACTCGTGAAGAATACAAAGAGTAATAAGCTTAATGCCAATACTAAATTCAGCTCAGACAACCGTTTAATTCCTTTTTCTAAACCTAGAAAAACGGATAATGATGCCAATGCACTGACGATAATAATCAGTATCACTTGTGTACTTGCTGATTGAGGAACATCAAATAAATAATTCAAGCCTGAGTTAATTTGCGTTACACCAAAACCCAACGTTGTCGCCACACCAAATACTGTTCCAATCGTGGCAAATGTGTCTACGGCATCCCCCATTGGACCATGAATTTTTTTTCCAATGATCGGATACAGCGCAGAACGCACTTTTAAAGGCAATTGATGTCGATAAGCAAAATACGCCAAAGACAATCCAATCAATGCATAGATTCCCCATGCATGAAGTCCCCAGTGGAAGAAAGTCACTCGCATCGCTTGCTGCGCTGCCAAAACCGTTTCTCCATCACCGACTGGCGGAGAGACATAATGCATTACAGGTTCTGCTACCCCAAAAAACATCAGGCCAATCCCCATACCTGCGGTAAAGAGCATTGCAAACCAAGAGCCATTACTGTAACTCGGTTGGCTATGATCTGGACCGAGCCTGATTTTGCCGTAGTCAGAAATTGCGATATAAGCCAGCACGATCAGAAATATGGCAACTGCTAAAACATAAAACCAACTAAAAGAATCCGTAATCCATTGGTTCAGTTGCTGAGTAACTAATTCAAAACCATGAGGAGATAACACCACAGTGGCCAAAAATACAAAAATAATGAGTACCGTGCTGATAAAAACACGTGGATTCACATTTGAATACCATGAAGGATGCTGAGAAGACATAATTCCCCTATATATTTATTTTTCGGTGAAACGCTTCAAACTGGATAAAACGCTATATCAAATGAGATCATTTATCCTCAACCTCATACAAAGCCGAGTTAGTTTCATCAAAGATGGAATAGAAAAATCGGCTCAATATAGAGCATCGGAGACTGTTTTTTGATCTAAGTACTTATTATTCATGATTTTGCAGATGAATGCCGTTAGCAAGATGTAACGTTCTGTTTTAATCATCCTGATGCTTTGGCAAATGAGCAATGTATTGCAATGCAATTAAGCGCGAAACAATCAAAGCCAGATACATGACTCCACTAAACATTTGAATCATAGCAATCAGTCTCGCCAGCGGACTCAAGGGCATAATATCTGAAAGACCTGTTGCCGACTGAATACTAAAACTGAGAAACAACAAATCTAACCAACTATGTTGAATAGATTGTTCAGGCGTTATGCTAAAACTCAGTGGGTCATATAGCTGGCAGATGCTATATAAAAATGCGAAGCTCCATGCAATTAAAGTAAAAACAGCTGCTGCCGCAAATAATTCATCTTTGGTCAAATAGCGGTCTTCGAACATATATCGAATCAAACCATAAGCCGCTGTCGTATACGCGATAACTTCAAATATATGCGCTGTAATTTGAATATAGGCTTGATGATATCCAATCAGAATCAAGAAAGAAAAAATGAGAGCTCCTAATACCCCAAATAAACCTACAGCATTAAAAATTGGGGTCATTTTGATGACTTTAGCAATAATAAGAAGGACTAAAGCGCCGAGAATCCAAGTCATGGAGCGATAAGCCAAATCATGACTTGATATCACTGCGAGGAATAAAATCAGCAGCTGTAAAATCAGTAGACACGCGGATGGTAAACGTACGAGATCACGTATCACGCGGCATATTAAACTCATCTCAACTCCAACTATTTTTATTGTTTTGTTTGAATGAAAGCATAGCGGACAGTTGATGACTTGTATGTCATTTAAAATAGAAATTTGGTAAAGAAAAAAAGCCCCTTAAAGGGGCTTTTTATCATGATCAGTATGGTTTAGTGGTCTGACGCACCAGAAATACCAATACCTGTTTGTGAACGTACAAACTGTGCATCAAATGCTTTACGTTCTGCTTGCGCTTGTGCAGAATTGTCTGTCACAGAGAACAACCAGCAGAAGAAGAATGCTAAAGGCATCGCAAATAATGCAGGACCGTTATATGGATTAATTGGTGTATCAGAAATACCAAGCGTATCTACCCAAACTGCTTTAGAAAGTACGATGAGTACAACCGCTAAAACTAATCCAACAACACCACCGGCAACTGCACCACGCGTTGTTAAACCTTTCCAGAACATTGAAAGTACAAGCACTGGGAAGTTTGCACATGCAGCAACAGAGAATGCTAAACCTACCATGAAGGCAACGTTTTGTTTCTCGAACAAGATACCCAAGATCATCGCAAAGATCGCAAGACCTAAAGTCGCGATTTTAGACATACGAAGTTCAGATTCAGGTGTAGTTTGTCCTTTTTTCAATACGTTCGCATATAAGTCATGTGAAATTGCTGAAGCACCTGACAACGTTAAACCTGCAACAACTGCGAGAATCGTGGCAAATGCAACCGCTGAAATGAAGCCCATGAACAAGTCACCGCCTAAAGCATCAGACAAGTGAACCGCAGCCATGTTATTACCACCAACAAGCTCTAGCTTGCCAGTTACTGCCATTTTCGCAATATCAAGGAATTGTGGGTTGTGCGATACATAGAGAATCGCACCGAAACCAATGATGAAAGTTAAAAGATAGAAGTAACCGATAAAGCCTGTTGCAACAACAACTGATTTACGTGCTTCTTTCGCATCTTTTACTGTGAAGAAACGCATGAGGATATGTGGTAAACCAGCTGTACCAAACATCAATGCTAAACCAAGAGAAATCGCATCAATTGGGTTTGATGCCAGACTACCTGGTCCCATGATTTTGGTTGCATCATCTAAGGTTAAATCATGTACTTTAGAGAAGACTTGAATCGATTGCTCGAACATATTGGTGAAGCTAAAGCCAACGCCTTTCATCACCATAAATGCCATGAAGGTAGCACCTGACAACAACATCACTGCCTTAATGATTTGCACCCATGTTGTCGCTAACATACCGCCAAACATAACGTATGCCATCATGAGCAGACCGACGATGACGACAGCAATGTTATAGTTCAAGCCAAACAGAAGCTTGATCAGCTGACCAGCGCCGACCATTTGGGCAATCAAGTAGAATGCAACAACAACAAGAGAGCTTAACGCTGCCAGTGTGCGTACAGGTTTTTCTTGTAAACGGAATGATACAACGTCAGATAAATTGTATTTACCCAAGTTACGCAAACGCTCTGCTATCAAGAAAAGTACGATAGGCCAACCTACCATGAAACCAAGTGAATAGAGTAAGCCATCGAAACCTGACAGGAAAACCATCGCAGAAATACCAAGGAACGATGCTGCGGACATATAGTCACCAGCAATGGCTAAACCATTTTGGAAACCAGAAATTCCACCGCCTGCGGTATAGAAATCTTTGGTGTTTGTGGTTTGTTTAGCTGCCCATTTGGTAATCCCCAGCGTTGCACCGACGAAAATCAAGAACATGATAATCGCAGGCCAATTTGTTGCTTGTTGTTCTGCTGCACCTAAATCAGGACCTGCGAATGCCAATCCAGATAACATTGCAGTCCCTGCAAATGTGAGTAAAGAATTCCATTTCATCTTAGTGTAGTCCCTTCTCGTGAGTGATGGCTTCAACTTCGCGCATAGCTTCTTCGTTTAATTGATCGAGCTTATTGTTGGCAATGTACGAATACACACCACATAACAAGAAAGACAGCACGATGATGCCTAATCCTAGAGGGATACCCCAAGTGGTTACACCACCTGAAAGCGATGACAATAAAAACTCTTTGTTATAGCCAACTAAAAGCATAAAACCAACGTAGACAAACAGCATAATGCCTGTCAATGTCCAGCTCAGTGTGCTTTTCTTTTTGACCATTTCTTTGAATTTGGGATTCTGTAGAATTTGCTCTACTTGTCTCTCATCCATAAACAAGACTCCATATGAGACCCAACCGTAGGTCATTTTTTTTATTTAAATTATTCCGATTTTTAAATTAGCAAGATTTTGCATTGGTTGTAATTTAGACTTTGGTCGCTAAATTTTGATCAATTTGAACGTGACAGTTCATGGATGCGTTATCATTACACGAGATTCTCAAGTGTAAGTCCTATGAACAGTTGGTTGATTATTGGGGTACTCGCCCTCTACATCCTCATCCTTTTTATTTGCGCCTTTTTTGGTGAAAAACATGCCAGTCGGCTCAGCCCACGTGGACGCATGTTATTGTTTAGTTTGACCTTAGGCGTGTACTGTTCGTCTTGGACATTCTACGGCGCAACGGGTGCTGCTGTTCGTGAAGGGATCATTTTCCTTCCAATCTACTTAGGCCCACTTCTGTTTGTCTGGTTTGGTTATGATATTTGGCGTCGCTTAGGTCGAGTACGTCAGCACCATGCTATTTCCTCAATTGCTGACTTTGTGGCAGCACGTTATGGCAAAAGCGGACCTCTCGCCTCACTCGTCACCATTTTAGCCGTGATCGCCATCATTCCTTATCTTGCCTTACAACTGAGAGCCATTGCACTCAGTGCATCCGTGATGTTGCAACAAGATTCAGAAGTGATGAATCTGACCACCAATGGTGTACTTGCACTTACAGGGGTTCTAGCAATTTTGGCTATGATGTTTGGTACACGTCAGATTGCCAACACCGAACAGCATGGCGGTTTAATGCTGGCAGTCGCTTTTGAATCCTTTGTTAAATTATTTGCACTCCTCTGTGTCGCTTTTTTCTTTTTATTTGAACGCCCCGAAAACCTCATTCAAGTTTCCGCAGACGTATCCAAAACCTTCCATGAAATTCAACTGATGGGCGTGCCAGATACCTTTTGGATTCAAACACTTTTAGCAGCATTAGCGATTATATGTTTGCCACGCCAGTTTCATGTTGCTGTAGTTGAATTACGTGATGAAAAACATATTCGTGGTGCGCGCAGATGGTTTGCCGCTTACATCATTTTAACCGTTGTCGCGATTATTCCGATTGCAAGTTGGGCACTTCATGCTGCACCAGAATACATGGCAGTCCCTGATGTTGCCGTGCTGTCACTGCCTTTGAGCTATAACCAAGAATGGCTGACGCTCTTAGCATTCCTTGGAGGATTTTCGGCTTCAACTGGTATGCTTTTAGTCTCTTCAGTCGCACTCTCAATCATGCTCAGTAACGACTTGATTATGCCTGCGCTATGGCGTTTGGGTTGGATTTCTCGTCATGACAAGCGTTTACCTCGAATGCTGAAATTCACACGTCGCGTATGTATTTTGGCGGTCATGCTACTTGGATTCTTATTCTTCCATTTCTTTAATGACATTGATCAGCTGTCAGTATTTGGTCTTTTGGCATTTAGTGCTGTTGCACAGTTTGCACCTGCACTTATTGGGGGGTTGTACTGGCGTGGTGGAAGTAAACAAGGGGTCTATGCAGGTCTCATCGTTGGTTTTGTGATGTGGAGTTACACACTGCTCTTACCAACAATTTTAAGAAGTTTACCAGATGAATATTATCAATTTACTTATTCGTTTCTGATGTTTGGCCCTCTGGGATTTGACTTATTAAAGCCTGAAGCATTACTTGGTTTTGAATCATTTGCGCCATTAACACATGGTGTAATTTGGTCACTTGGCTTAAATATCGTGCTCTACATCTGGATCTCACGAATTTATCGTCCAAGTATTGCTGAGCAAATACAGGCAGAAAGTTTCTTCTATTACGAAACAAAACCCCTACAAACGCAACAAACCTCAAATGAAGTTAATTATTTACATCATGATGTCGCACGATTAAAAGTGGGTGACCTGATCACGCTTGCCAAACGGATTACGGGTGAAGGTCCGACCATGCATGCGTTTAATCAATTCTGCTTATCCAATAATGTGATATTAAACGAAAACAGCAGTGCCAATGGGATGTGGTGGCGTTTCACTGAACAATATCTTGCTGGCACAATTGGAGCTGCATCGGCACGTACCCTACTCACTACAGCCATGGTTAACAATGGATTAGCACTTGGACAGGTCGCTAATATTCTAGATCAAGCATCACAATGGCAACGCTTTAACCAAAATCTAATTATGACCATGATCGACCACATGACCCAAGGGGTAAGTGTTGTCGATGAAAACATGTGTTTAGTCGCATGGAATAATCAATATCTCGTTTTATTCGATTATCCAAAAGATTTGGTATATGTGGGCTGCCCAATTGCAGACTTGATCCGATACAACGCAGAGCGCGGTGAATGTGGACCTGGTTCCGTTGAAGAGCACGTACGTAAACGTATTCATTGGATGAAAGTAGGTAGCGCTCATGAGTTCGAACGTATTCGAAAAGATGGTCGTGTTATCCAAATGCGAGGAAATCCAATCGAAGGCGGTGGCTTCGTGACGACATTTGCTGATATCACGGCATTCCGAGAAACTGAAGCACTACTTGAAGGACGCGTTCAAGATCGTACTCAACAACTTGCCAATGCCTTGGCAGAACAACAATTGGCACGTGAACAAGCTGACAAAGCCAATATGTCAAAAAGTCGATTCATTGCTGCAGCAAGTCATGATTTACTTCAACCTATGCACGCTGCACGGTTATTCAGTACGGCATTAGAACAAAGCATTCAAAATGAAGAAGATGCTAAAACGCTACAGCAACTCGACCGTGCCTTACATGGTGCAGAGAGTATGCTTTCTGCATTATTAGACATTGCACGTTTAGAAGGTGGAACAATACAACCTAAACGACAAGCCTATCCATTACATGACCTATTGAGTGACTTAGAACTACAATTTAAATCAATTGCAGCACAACGAGCGATCTCCTTCCGAGTGCATGACGTGAAGTTCTGGATTGATACAGATCCTCAATGGATTCGCCGTATTATTCAAAACTTTGTCAGTAATGCCCTAAGATACACAGCAAAAGGTCGTGTAATTGTTGGGGTGTTACGTTCAGCAGAAAGAGCGAATCATATTCGTATTGGTGTTTGGGATACTGGTCCAGGGATTGCTGAACAACAACGTATTAAACTCTTCCAAGAGTTTGAACGTTGCGGACATACCTCGCCATGGGGTGAACAAGGTTTAGGTCTTGGACTCGCCATCGTTCAGAGAATGACCAGTATGTTGGGTTATCCTGTGCATGTGTATTCCGAGTTGGGTAAGGGTTCATGTTTTATGATTGAAGTCCCACTCATCGATGCACCAAAGGTTGTGACCGCACCAGTTCAAGCCACACCATTAAAATCTGCAGCGTATAAAATTTTATGTTTAGACAATGATGAAACTATTTTAGAAGGCATGGCAACTTTGCTTACTAAATGGGGTTATCAAGTGTTTAAAGCCACAGAACCTGAACAAGCGCTTGAGATTATTCAACAAGAGAACATTCAAGTTTGGTTGGTCGATCAACACCTGAATTCAAATAAAATAGGATTAGATTTTATTGTAGACTATCGTCAAGAAAATGTACCTGTGGCATTGATTACAGCTGATTCAGATCCTGAGCTTCCTCAACGACTCAAAGAGCTGAATATTGTCCTACTGAAAAAACCTCTCAAACCTGCCTCACTACGTTCATGGTTATCAGGTTTAAAAATTTCAAAATAAGATTTGAATAGTTATATTTTGATACATTCATCACCCAGTTTTTCCAAGAAGAGCTGGGTGATTTTTATACATATTGACACTGTACTTTACAATGATTGGCAGTCCTCAGCTTCACAGGTGGCAAAAGAGAACAAAATAAAGCTAAAGAGAGCGTTGGCGATTGACCAAAAAAATCAAAGTCTGATTTTCTATGGCAAAACACATCAAAAGTTGAAAAAGTATTTAAAACAAATAGTTACAAGTTTACTAACATCATGTTTTTAGATGACAAATTTACTCATCAAATAAAAATTAATACTTTAGTCTTATTCTTATTGCAATCAACATAATTCTAAATCTAGCCATCAGCACATCTTCTTTCGATTAAAGCAATCAAAGTGCCTCAAATTTTCTCGAGAATAAAAGTATCAAATGGAGTCTTGCAATGAACATTTCAGAAGCTATGCCACATGGTTTAGATCGTAATCACGAATTTCATCGCCAATATGGTGCCAATGCAATTTTGCCTGAAATCAAGTGGCAAGAAATTTTTCCATCTACATCCTTAAAAAATGTACATGTACGTGCCTTGGAACAGATTTACCAAACTGCAGTACCTTTGGCTTTACAGGTTTTTGAACAATTAAAATTTGATGTATTTACACCAGCAGCTTATCACCCTCAAGGCTTAGGTTTATTTGATAAATTGGCACAACAAGAAAATCAACTTATTCAACGTTTAGCATCAGAATGCCGAGATTTAGATGAACATACGCGTCATCAAGTGTGGAGTATGTTGTTGCGTGGTGGTGCCGTTTTGGTCTTTAAAGCTTGGCTTGGTAAAGTGAAAACTGGTGAAAATACGCTTGATACCACGCAGTTTGATGAAATTTCAGATTTACTCTTTATCAAAACACCGCCGCTTGCACTCGCAGAACAATTAGGCATCGATGCATATGCAGATTTCGATCATATTTTTCTCATGTATGGCAATGAGGTGTTTTTAGATCGTTTTAATGGACTTGAAACGGCTGCACTCTTTGTTGATCTGAAAGTTTATGATGCCGCTTTTTTAAGTCTTAGAGATGATCGCGTTGCAGAATATTTAAAACGCAAGGGCTATGTAACACAAGATCAAATTGATGAACTTCAATGTGCACTCAATCCTCTATATTGTAATGAGTTGACACCTAAACAGGACTGTTTAGCCTAAAGTAGATACGCATCGAAAAAAAGACCTTTGATTAGGTCTTTTTTTCAAATCTAAGAATCAATTAAACACGTTTTTCTTCGATGTTTAATGCATTAATCGCTAATACAGCCTGAGTACGATTTTGAACGCCTAATTTACGGAAAATCGCGGTCACATGCGCTTTAATCGTTGCTTCAGAAACATCAAGTTCGTATGCGATCTGTTTATTCAACAAACCTTCTGCAACCATCATTAACACTCGGAATTGTTGTGGTGTTAGAGATTGAATACGTTCTGCTAAAGCTGTTTCATCTGCAGCACGTGGATCAAAGTTTAAATTCGCAGGCAGATTTGGCGGTAACCACATATCCCCTTCTAATACCTGACGAATCGCTTCACCAATGTGACTTGGATGCGCTGATTTTGGAATATAGCCCATTGCACCATGTGCAATCGAGCGTTGAATAATTGAAACTTCTTCATGCGCCGATACGACAATAATTGGTAACGATGGATACTGTGCACGCACATGCACCAACGCTGAGAAGCCTGATGCACCTGGAAGATTCAAATCTAAAAGTACTAAATCTGGTTCAGGACCTTTTTCTAAACGTTCATAAAATTCATTAACAGCAGCTGTTTCATGGATTTGGGCTTGCGGTAAGCTGTAACGAACTGCTTGAATTAAAGCATGACGAAACAGTGGATGATCATCAACGATTAAAATATTCATAAGCGAGGCGAGAGATCTCAAACACAATCAATATACTAACTGTGCTATAGCTGTTAAGGATATATAAATATTAACGAATTTTTGCAGAAAATGTCGGGCTAAATCTTACAAACGCGATTTTTTTATGTAATTTTGAAAATTCGATAAGCACATCACTTTTAAATATAAAATTTATTCAAATACTGAAATAGCTTATTCATAATCATAAATATACGTTTATTCAGTTATTTATCACTAATTTATATCTCAAGAAGATTAAATTCCCGCTATATACGCAAAAATGATATTTATTCTTATTTTGCTTATTTTACAGAATAAGCATTAACCCACATAAATAGTGCATCCGAGATTAATTTTAAATTTTTAGGTTTGTACTATGTCTACTGCTCAACAAAAACCATTAAATATCGTCGCTGTCTCTGGCGGTCTAAATAATCCTTCAAAAACTGAAGCGCTTGTTCAAGCGATTTTGGATGAGTTAGGTGAAGCAACACCAATTCATGTGCATTTTATTAAATTTAGCGAAATCGGTCATTTATTAGGTGGTGCCATTTATCGCAATCAGCTGCCGCAACGTGTTCAAGATGATCTTGCTGCTGTTGAAGCCGCGGATGCGTTGATTGTGGGAACGCCCGTATATCGCGCATCTTTCACAGGTTTATTTAAACATTTCTTTGACTTTGTAGAACAAACTGCGCTGGTTGATGTGCCTGTATTACTAGCTGCATCAGGGGGCAGTGATCGCCATGCCTTAGTACTTGAGCATCAATTGCGTCCTTTATTTAGCTTCTTCCAAGCACAGACTTTGCCAATTGGCGTTTATGCAACTGATCGTGATTTTACGCCTGAATACACCATTCACAGTGAACTATTACGTGCGCGCATTACCTTAGCCATTGCTCGTGCTTTACCAATTTTAGAGTGGGCACCAGCCAAAGGTAAACGTGCTGAAGTCGTTAAAGATAAAACCCAACAAGCCAATCAAAACTTGGGCATTAACAAACAAATCGAACAAGAAGAAGTATTGCCTTCAGCAGCAGTACCAAGTTTAGATGCAGCAGAGTCACGCTTGCATCACAAGAATAATGCTGCCCCAAAAATTGAAGTGGTATAAATATAATTGAATCAATGAGGGTATAAGCCATGTCTAATGCAGAAAAACAAGCGATTAAATTTGCCTATTGGGTTCCAAATGTCAGCGGTGGTCTTGTCGTCAGTAATGTTGAACAACGAACAGACTGGAGCTACGACTACAATGTTCGACTCGCACAAGCTGCTGAAAAAAGTGGATTTGAATATGCTTTGACACAGATTCGATTCACGGCAGGATACGGTGCGGAGAATCAGCATGAATCTGTAAGCTTTAGTCATGGCTTATTGGCAAAAACTGAAAAGTTACGTGTAATCGCAGCAATTTTACCAGGCCCTTGGAAACCCGCGCTGGCGGCTAAACAGCTCGCGACAATTGATCATTTAACCAATGGTCGTATCGCTATTAATGTTGTGAGCGGATGGTTCCGTGGTGAATTTGATGCCATCGGTGAAGAATGGCCTGAACACGATCAACGATATGCACGTTCAGAGGAGTTTATTCGTAGCTTAAAAGGCATTTGGACGCAGGATAACTTTAGTTTTGATGGAAAATATTATCAATTTAAAGACTACACCTTGAAGCCAAAACCTGTTCAAAGCCCACATATTGAAATTTTCCAAGGGGGTAGCTCGCGTGCCGCACGCGATATGGCATCTCGTGTTTCTGATTGGTATTTCACCAATGGAAACACGCCTGCTGAAATTAAAAAGCAGATTGATGACATCCGTGAAAAAGCCAAGCTGAATCAACATCAAGTCAAAATTGGGGTGAATGCCTTTATCATTGCTCGTGATACTGAAGAAGAGGCAAAAGCTGTGCTTCAAGAAATCATTGACAATGCAAATGTAGAAGCAGTCAATGCCTTTGGTGATGCAACTCGTGAAGCTGGTGCCGCAACTCAAGAAGGTGAAGGTAACTGGGCAAAATCAACATTTGAAGATCTTGTCCAATACAACGACGGGTTCAGAACAAATCTCATCGGTACACCGCAACAAATTGCTGAACGTATCGTTGAATTAAAATCAGTTGGTGTGGATCTGATCTTATCTGGCTTCTTACATTTTATAGAGGAAGTTGAATATTTTGGTGAAAAAGTACTGCCTTTAGTTCGAAAACTCGAAGCTGAACAGCAACAACACATCATCGCTAAATCAGCTTAATTGGTCTTCGATTAATTAACAACGATCTGAATGAAAACAGCGCTTTGTTCAATCTTGTTTTGACCCTGATAACTATAATAATAGCGTCATGCAGTAGCAACTTAACCCCCCAAGGCTCGGCTTGGGGGCTTTTTATTGGATAGTTCATATAATCTGATCAGCAACAGTACATCGAAAATTGAATAAATCGTACATTGTTCCGCTGTTACACGGTTATAATCACCTCAAAAATGAAGACAGCACAGCCTTATGGGTTCAATTCAATCAATAGAACATTCAAACAATTCCTCTGGTACTTCAGCGAATAAAATGGCGGTTCATATTATTTTCGCTATTGCATTAGCGCATGGATTACATGATCTGATCCAGTCTTGCTTACCTGCCATTTATCCCATGCTGAAACTCAATTTTGACTTGAGTTTTACCCAAATTGGGATTATTTCTTTGGTCTATCAAATGACTGCATCTATTCTGCAACCTTGGGTTGGACTCTACACTGATAAGCATCCTAAGCCCTACCTCCTCCCTTTGGGTATGTGCGTTACACTGCTAGGTATCGTTTTGCTGGCATTTGCATGGACTTTTCCAATCTTACTGATTTCAGCAGCACTCATCGGTGTGGGCTCATCTGCCTTTCACCCAGAAGCCTCACGAGTAGCGAGAACAGCATCAGGTGGTCGCTTCGGAACTGCTCAATCCGCTTTTCAAGTGGGTGGTAATAGCGGCTCTGCCGTTGGGCCACTGTTGGCCGCAGCAATCATTGTACCGAACGGCCAAGCCTCAGTTGCTTGGCTCATGATATTTGCCATTTTCGCTATTTATCTGCTTTACAGAATAAGTCGATGGACCATTCAATATGGTGTTCAAGCTGCTTCAGCAGTAAAAGCCAAGCAATCAACACCGTTGAAAGGTTCTAAACTTGTACAGGGAATTGTGATTATCTGTGCGTTAATGTTTGCAAAATTCACGTACATTGCAAGTATTGGAAATTACTATACCTTCTATTTGATCGAAAAGTTTCAGGTCAGTATTCAACAAGCTCAGCTTTATTTATTTGCTTTTTTAGCCGCAGTCGCAATCGGTACTTTTGCTGGCGGCCCTATCGGTGACAAAATAGGTCGTAAAGCTGTCATTTGGATTTCCTTCATTGGCATGGCACCCTTTGCATTACTCATGCCACATGTGAATTTGATGTGGACGTGTATCTTTGCGATTCTTGCTGGATTGATTATGTCTTCCGCATTTTCAGCAATGGTTGTATATGCACAAGAAGCGATGCCAGGTCGTGTCGGCATGGTCTCTGGTTTGATGTTTGGTTTGATGTTTGGGATCAGCGGTATCGCGGCAGCAGCTTTGGGCTATGTGGCAGATCATCAAGGTATTCGTTGGGTATTTCACTTTAGCTCATACTTACCACTACTGGGTGTATTGACCTTCTTTTTACCTAGAACCAATTGATCTGCGTAAGATGATCATCGCTACGATCTCAGGTAGGATTAAAAGCAATTAAGATTTATTTTTAGGCAAAGGTTTATTATGTATACAGGTATCGTGCAAGGGTTAGAAAAAGTATTAGATATACAGCATAAAGAGGGATATCGGACTTTTGTTATTTCTAATGCGCTCAATCTTTTTCATGATGTATTTATCGGCGCCAGTGTTGCGATTAATGGTGTTTGCTTAACCGCTACACAAATTGATTTGATCGCTGGTCAAGTGCATTTTGATGTTTCAAATCTAACACTTGAATTAACCACTTTAGGTCAACTCAACGTCGGTGATGAGGTCAACATTGAACGCTCCGCTAAAGTAGGTGCTGAGAATGGTGGGCATAATTTATATGGTCATATTGAAGGCACTGCAACCGTAAAGCATTTAACCAAAAATGGTGAAACGTTTCATATCGACCTTGAAATTCCAAATGGCAATATCAAATATTTCTTCTTAAAGGGCTTTATCGGTTTAAATGGCTGCAGTTTGACAGTCAATCGAGTTGATCGTGCAAACAATCAAATCTCAATCGATCTTATTCCAGAAACTTTACGCTTAACCACATGGAAATATGTTCAAGTCGGCGATCAAGTCAATTACGAAATTGATCAGATGACACGTACGCTTGTCGATACTTTAGAAAATATTCACCAAAAATAAATAAAAGCCTCTACGATGGAGGCTTTTTCATAATCCATTGGATCTAAGAGTAGAAACTCGGATCTGGAACTTTTCCAGTTAATGCCCACTCTCCGACTTCCTGATATTTATAATCAATTGGATCATGCAGGGTTTGGGTTCGTACATTACGCCAGAATCGATCTAAATTCAGTTTTGCAGTAGTCGCGCGTGCACCCATCACTTGAAAAATATTTTGTGTCACATAAAGTGAAGTATGAGTCGCTGCGATTTTGGCGGTAGCGATTGCAATTGAGGCTTCACCACGTTGCTCCGCAGTTAATGTTTCCCCTTCATCCCACGCCTTTTGTAATGTATTGATCGCTTTTTCCGCGAGCAAGCGCACACCTTCAAGTTGCACATAAAATTCGGCGAAATGCTTCTGGGTAAATGGATCATTCACCGCTTGTTCAACCAGTGATTTCGACCAAGCTTTTTGTGTTTGAACTGTCTCTTTCGCAACATTGAACGCTCCCTCAGCAACACCTAAAAATAAATGCACGAAAATCAGTTGAGCAATTAGCGGTCTCAAACTTGAATAAGGTGTACTTAAAGGACCGGGATTGAGGAGCAATTCATCCTTGCGAATTTTGACCTGTTCAAAATGACTGGTACCACTATCCGTTTGACGTTGCCCCATATTATTCCAATCTCCAAGAAAGCTCACGCCCTCTCGTGCTGTTGGAATCACGCCAATCAGTAACTTTCCATCTTCATTAAATCCTGAACAGAGCAAGATATCTGAATCAATTGATCCAGAACAAAAACTTTTATCACCATGGAAGATAAATTCTTCGTCAGAAACTTGTTTCGCGGTTGTTCTACGATCTAATGGATTTAACGTATTTCCCCAAAATAAGTTGTGTTTGGCGGTTTGTCTAAACCAATCTCCATATTGAGCTGGCTGTGCAAAAAGTTGTACCGTCGCTATAAGCAAATGATGAAAGCCATATACATGCGCAAGCGAACTATCGACTTGAGCAATGGTTTGAATGGTTTTAAAAATCGTGCTCCATGTTGCACCTTGCCCACCAAATTCTTTTGGAATAGATAAAGACAACAAACCACTTTGTCGAATTTGATCTCGCTGAGCCTTTGGATTTCCACCTTGTTTATCTCGTTCTGCTGCGGTTTTCGCAAACTCAGATGCAAGTATTTGCGCAGTTTCAAGTGGCGTTTCAGGATTAAAATTTAGGGGAGAATTCATTTTTATATTCCGTATCGCATCTGCTGATAAGCTTAGCAGATCAACATGATTTGACTTATCACAATGCCTGCTTTTCTTATCACTGAACTAAAAATACCGCTAGTTGAACTAACGGTATTTAAAACATGACTTCGTCTGTTTAATCGGGATTACTGCTGTGATTTCACTTCAGCAATTAATTGATCCACGACCTGTGGATCTGCCAAAGTTGAGGTATCGCCCAAACTATCTAGCTCATTAGCGGCAATTTTTCTCAAAATTCGGCGCATAATCTTGCCTGAACGTGTTTTGGGTAATGCTGGCGCCCAATAAATTGCATCTGGTGTAGCCACAGGTCCTAAAACTTTTCTTACCCAACCTACTAGCTCTTTCCTGAGCTCTTCTGACTCTGGCGTATCTGCCTGTAAAGTTACATAGGCTGCAATCCCTTGACCTTTGACGTCATGTGGCATACCCACAACGGCTGCTTCTGCAACATGTTCATGTGCAACCAATGCACTTTCAATTTCTGCAGTCCCCAAGCGGTGTCCCGAAACGTTCAGAACATCATCCACTCGCCCCGTAATCCAGTAATAACCATCTTTATCACGGCGTGCACCATCTCCCGTGAAATAATTCCCTGGATAAGTTGAGAAATATGCCTCGATAAAACGATCTGGATCACCCCAAATGGTACGCATTTGTCCTGGCCAAGAATCTTTGATCACCAAATTACCTTCAGCCTCTCCTTCTAGCTCTTTACCATCAGCATCAACCAAAGCAGGTTGTACACCAAAGAATGGACGTGTTGCAGAACCAGGTTTAAGTGCAGTTGCGCCCGGTAAAGGCGAAATCATAAAGCCACCTGTTTCAGTTTGCCACCATGTATCTACAATTGGACAACGACTTTCACCAACTACGGTGTAGTACCAGTTCCAAGCTTCAGGATTAATTGGCTCACCGACGGAGCCCAACAAGCGTAAGCTACTACGGTCACTTTCACGGATAAATGCATCACCTTCACGCATCATCGCTCGGATCGCCGTTGGTGCCGTATATAAAATTGTGACGTTGTGCTTATCTACAATATGTCCTGTGCGTGCCCAAGTTGGGTATTGTGGAACACCCTCAAACATCAATGTTGTCGTCCCATTTGAAAGCGGACCATACAACACATAAGAATGACCAGTAATCCAACCGACGTCAGCGGTACACCAGAAAATATCGTCTTGTTTTAAATCAAATACTTCCCTAAAGGTAAAGTTCGCGTAAGTCAGATAACCGCCTGTAGTATGTAGCACACCTTTAGGTTTACCCGTTGAGCCTGAAGTATATAAAATAAACAACGGATCCTCTGAATTCATTGGTTCAGGTGGACAGATATCTGTGACTGTCATGATTTCCATGTGATACCACAGGTCACGCCCTTCATGCATCGTGATTGGGTTACCAGTACGATGTACCACAATGACATTTTGTACAGAACTCGTCCCGTCAAGCTCCATCGCTGCATCAACGTTTTCTTTCAGTGGAATTGGCTTTCCACCACGCATGCCCGAGTCTGCTGTAATGATGACTTTTGCTTGGCTATCATCAATACGACTTGCTAAAGAATCTGGTGAAAAACCTCCAAACACCACGCAATGTACCGCACCAATACGCGTACATGCCAACATCGCAATGGCTGCTTCAGGGACCATTGGCATATACAGAACAACACGGTCGCCTTTAGTCACGCCATGCTTCTTGAGAACATTGGCAAAACGACAAACTTCATCGTGTAATTCTTCAAATGAAATAATTTTATGGCGTGATGGATGATCACCTTCCCAAATAATCGCAGGTTTATGTGGGTGTTCTTTTAAATGTCGATCGAGACAGTTTTCACTGACATTTAATTGGCCATCTGCAAACCATTCAACTTTGTAATTCTCTTTATCAAAGTTGGTATTTTTGACTTGTGTAAAAGGCTTAATCCAGTCTAGTTTCTTGGCTGCTTCGGTCCAAAATGCTTCGGGGTTTTCAATAGATGCTTTATACCGCTCGAAATATTGCTCTTCATTGGTTCGTGCAGTTTTTTTAAAAACTTCGGGTACTGGATATATTTCATTCATAATTCGCATCCTTGATTTATGTTTCTCATCTCGAGAGTTGTCTTGATCATACTGATCATTTTTTGTCTTATATCTTGAGTATGACTATACTTTAAAATTTCAAACAATCATGCTTTGGTCGTAGACTGAGCATTCATTTATTTCAAAAGTTATCCGTATCTTCTTGCCAATTGAACAACCTAAAATATCTAACAATCAATGATCCGAATCATTGCTGATCATCATTCCTAAGCAAGTAAAATCTGTCGTTGTCAAAAAACTCCATTTTTTTATCAATAAATACCATTTCGATTTTTTTGTTGGACAAGGTGCTGAATGTTTATAAAAACATGCAATTTTTTTGTTATTTTCAGTTTATTCAATGAATAAAAATGACGATAAAACCTGCGAACGTGATTTTTATTCACTGTATTTTCAGGCAAAATGTAAACATTCAATACATTTGGAACACTCGTGGCTGAACAACAAAATTCTTTGAGTCAGGTGGCTCAAGGTACGACTCAACTTCTACAAGATGCAAGTGAGAAAACGGCTCAAACCGTCATTGCACATACTGCGAAATACAATGATGCATATACCACCATTGATAAAATCATGGATGGCTTTTGGGAACGAATCCCTTATATCTGTATTGCTTTGATTGTATTTACCTTATTTTGGTTGTTGTCTAAGCTGTTCAAATTATTTGTCAGAAAAGCACTTTCAGAGCGTTCATATACCAAACAAAATTTAGTGCTCGTCCTCAACCGCGTCGGTAGCTCTTTTATTATTTTCTTTGGCTTCTTAATTGCGATGGTTATTGCAATTCCAGGGTTTACACCTGGACAGCTGATGAGTGCACTGGGGATCGGCTCTGTCGCAATTGGTTTTGCATTTAAAGATATTTTTCAAAACCTGCTCTCTGGTATTTTAATTCTACTCGGTGAACCCTTCAAAATTGGCGACGATATCATTGTGAATGGTTTAGAAGGGACCGTTGAAGATATTCAAATTCGTGCAACCTACTTACGTTCACCTGATGGTCGCCGTATCGTCATTCCCAACGCAACGGTTTATACCAATGCAGTTACTGTTAATACGGCATATCCACGTCGTCGTTGTGAATTCGTGGTCGGTATTGGTTACGAAGATAATGTTCAAAAAGCGAAAGATATTATTTTGAGTATTTTAGACCGGGATCAACAAATCCTCAGTCAACCCGGATTTAGCGTGAATGTCTCTGCCTTAGCTGATTTCTCAATCAACCTCACTGTACGTTGGTGGGTGAATACGGGTGAAACTGCGACATCTACATCTATCAGTTTAGTGCAAGAAAAAGTGATTCAAGCTTTTGCTGAACATGAAATCTCGATTCCATATCCAGTTCAAGAAGTTAAAGTCTATCGCGGAGATTCTTCACAAGAAGATGAATCACCACGTGCTAAACAGACGACCTAACACATAAGGAATCACCGTTTCAGTACGGATAATTCGGTTGCCTAAGCTGACAGCTTGGCAGCCGTTTTTTATGAGTAAATTAATTTCATAAGGAATATAACCACCTTCAGGCCCAATCAATATCGTACACGGGTGCTCAATCGCATGAGGCATACTGTGGGTTGCATAAGGATGTGCTACATAAGCTGGTCGTTCAACGGAAATCATTTGAGGAAGAACATCTTCCACAAAAGGTTTAAAGCGTTTATATATTTCGATTTCAGGTGGAAATGTATCACCCGCTTGTTCTAAGCCCAGTTGAACATAGTGATTAATTTGCTGTAAAAATGGTGTTTGCCAATAGCTTTTATCCACCCGATAGCTGTGCAGCAAAATGATTTTTTCTACGCCTAGAGTTACAGCATCTTGAATCAATCGTCTCAATACTTTCGGTCTAGGCATAGCAACGATTAACGTTACAGGTAGTTTCTTCGGCACAGGCTCTTCATAAAGTGGCTGAATTAAGATTTTCCTTTCAGAAATTTTTATGACCTCAGCTGTATATCGACCAGCACCTCTAATACCAACCTTTAAAGTATCTCCAATTTTAATATCAAGTTGATGCTTCAGATGCTCAATTTGGCGTGCTGATTGAATCGTCCAGAGGTCATCCTGTGCTGATGCACGATCAAGCAATACAATATTCATATACTTAAAAACTAAAGGTATTGATTCAGGACATGAATATGTTTTTGCAATGACCCTGTATTCCGTTGCATGATCTTTTGAGCCTGATTTTGTACTGCTAAAATCGTTTCATCCTGAGATAAGCACTGAATAAGATGATTCACCACCTCTTCCGTAGTTTGACCGATTAGAATCCCTTTTTCTTCCACAAATTCATCGACAATGGTTTGAAAGTTAAAGTAGTTCGGTCCAATCACAGTCGGGACATTGAGTGATATTGGCTCTAAGATATTATGCCCACCGCCAGGTTCATTTAATGATCCACCCACAAAACTTGCTTGGCTCAATGCATACCAAATCCACATTTCACCCATACTATCAGCAAGATAAACTTGTGTATCAGCCTCAATGATTTCACCTAAACTACGTCGATGCATTTTTAACTCATGACTTTGAATGGCTTGTGCAACTTCATCAAAACGTTCTGGATGACGCGGTACAATAATCAGCAAGACGGCAGGATGATCATTTAAATAATCTTTAAACTTAGATAACAGATTTTTCTCTTCAGGATGATGTGTGCTTGCAATCGTAATAATTTGGCGTGCTTGCAAATCCCAATCTTGATGAATTTGTTGCGCTTTCAATAGCATTTCTTCGGGCGCATGAATATCAAACTTAATACTACCCACTGTTTGACTATGCGCTGTAGCAGCACCTAAAGCCCTAAATCGATTCAGTGAAGCTTCATCTTGAGCCAAAAGTTGAGTCAGACCGCTGAGCATAGGCTGAGTAATACTTGGTACTTTGGCGTATCCTTTTGCTGACTTTTTAGATAAACGTGCGTTCACCAAAAAAGTGGGTATTTTACTAATTTTCGCCTGATCAATTAAATTGGGCCATAGTTCCGTTTCAACCAAAACCAACATTTTAGGTTGATATTTTTTTAAAAAAGCACTGACTAATTTTTTTTGATCTGCAGGTAAATATACTGCTTGAAAAAGATCTACATATGGTACTTTTGCAAATAAGGATTTAGCTCGTGCCTGACCTGTTTTGGTGGTATTCGTAACCAACACAGCATACCCAAGCTTTAAATAATGTTCTATCAGAGGTTGTGCAGCATTGGTTTCTCCAACTGAAACCACATGAAACCATATCGCATTAAGATTTTTTGGAGATTGAAACGGACCGAAGCGCTCTAAGCACTCTTGATGAAATTGCTCAATATTGTCTGCTCGCTTTTTTATACGCCATTTATAAATTGGCTTTAATAAAGCCAATGCTGCGTTATACCAAAATGGAGTTGTCAAAACGTAAGACCTCGAGCTTTCTTAACAAAATAGGGCATGACCACGAAGTTGAGATCATACCCTGCGAATTTTTTCGGTTCAAATACTTATCTTAAATTTCAATTTCCTTGTAAAAAAGGATAATCGATATAGCCTTCAGCCACATTCGTCCCGATCATATTTTCTAACTTTAATTCATTCAAAGGAGCATTCTGTACCAAACGCTCATATAAATCAGGATTGGCGATATAATCTTTACCAAAAGACACTGCATCAGCTTGACCTGAAGTGAGAAGTTGTAAAGCATCCTCTCGACTTAAACGCATATTGGCAATAAAAGGAATACCTTGTCCACGCGCTTTTAATTCTTGACTAATACTGTCTTCTGCCAAATATTCACGTGTAAAGAAAAATGCAATGTGTCTTTGACCGAGTTGTTCTAACACATAACCAAAAGTTTCACGTGGATCATCATCACCCATATCGTGTTCATCACCACGAGGAGCTAAATGTACACCTACTCGACCAGCACCCCAAACTTCAATTAGCTCATCCACGACTTCTAACAAGAAACGCGCACGATTTTCCACCGAGCCGCCATATTCATCTTCACGCTGATTGGTTTTCGATTGCAAGAATTGATCAATTAAATAACCATTCGCCGCATGCAATTCCACACCATCAAATCCTGCCTCTTTAGCACGAATTGCTGCTTGTTTATATTGCGCTGTAATCGCGTGAATTTCAGAAATTTCTAATGGACGTGGCAAGACATAAGGACGTTTCGGACGCAACAAACTGACATGTCCGGCTTGTTGAACAGCACTCGCCGAAACGGGTATATCACCCTTCAGTAAATCTGGATGTGACACACGTCCAACATGCCAAAGCTGAGCGACAATTAAGCCATCTTTGTCATGAACAGCTTGGGTTACTTTCTTCCACCCTTCCACTTGAGCATCAGTGAATAATCCTGGCGTATTTAAATAGCCATTCGCCTCCTCAGAAATTACGGTCGCTTCTGAGATAATTAATCCACTACTTGCACGTTGCGCATAATACTCAGCCATCATTTCTGTTGGTACACGATCATCTGTCGCACGACTACGCGTTAAAGGTGCCATAACCACGCGATTTTTGAGCTTTAATTCACCAAAGACTACTGGGCTACTAAAATCAGTCATTCATCTATCCTCTTCACTCATTATCGTTAGAGTGATTGTTGAAGGTGTTCTGCAAAACTTTTTATCAGTGCTTCATTACGAGAAAAATAAGACCATTGACCATGCTTAGTAACATGAACCAAACCTGCTTGTTGTAAAACAGATAAATGATTAGACATGGTTGACTGAGATACATCTGCAATTTTTTCAATCTGTCCTGCACATACGCCACGACTAAAATCTTGCACGCACTCATCTTGTGGAATAAAGCGCTCTGGATCTTTTAAACATTGTAAAATTTGGCGGCGTATCGGGTTCGATAAGGCTTTGAAAATTGCTTCAGTATCCATCTCATTTCACTCAAGTTAATGATCTGCACTGTGCTGAACTCATTATATCGATTTATATAGATATTAATATCGAATTATTACGATATTTAACAAATCGAGTTTATGAATGACTGTGCCGAATAATTCTGATTCTAACATTGAACTGATTTAATCTAGCAAGCTTCGTGCTAGAACGAAAAAGGCAGGGCTTTTGCCCTGCCTTTTTTTAAAAAAATATTAAAGCCCTTGTTTCAAACTAGCTTCAATAAATTTATCAAGATCACCATCTAACACGGCACCCGTATTTGAATTTTCAACGCCAGTACGTAAGTCCTTAATACGTGAATCATCCAACACATAAGATCGAATTTGGCTCCCCCACCCAATATCCGATTTAGAATCTTCTAGTGCTTGAGCTGCTTCATTACGCTTATTCATTTCCAATTCGTACAATTTAGCACGAAGCTGTTTCCAAGCATGATCACGGTTAGCATGTTGTGAACGCTGGTTCTGACAAGCCACCACAATTCCAGTTGGTGCATGGGTTAAACGCACGGCAGAATCTGTTTTGTTAATGTGCTGACCACCTGCACCTGAAGCGCGGTATGTATCCGTACGGACATCTGCTGGATTGATCTCAATTTCAATGTTGTCATCAATTTCTGGAGACACAAAAACCGCTGAGAATGAAGTGTGACGACGGTTGCCTGAGTCAAAAGGTGATTTACGAACTAAGCGATGTACACCTGATTCAGTACGTAACCAACCATAAGCATATTCGCCTTCTACACGAATTGTTGCCGATTTAATCCCAGCCACATCACCGTCAGATTCTTCCATTAACTCAGCTTTAAAGCCATGACGCTCAATCCAACGTAAGTACATACGTAATAGCATAGATGCCCAATCTTGAGCTTCAGTACCGCCTGACCCCGCTTGAATTTCGACATAGCAAGGATTTGGATCCATTGGATTACTAAACATACGTCTGAATTCAAGTTTAGCCAGTTCAGCCTCAGCTGAATCAAGTTCTGCTTGAACATCTGCAAGCATTTCTTCTTCATCCGCTTCTACAGCAAGATCAAGCATCGCTTGTGCATCATCAAGTTGTGTTGCTAAACCATCTAAAACATTTAAAACGTTTTCGAGCTCACCTTTTTCTTTCGCCATCGCTTGGGCACGATTTTGATCATTCCAAATTGCTGGATCTTCAAGTTCGCGGAGAACCTCCTCTAAACGCTCTTTCTTTAGATCGTAGTCAAAGATACCCCCGTAGTGTTTGACCACGTTCGCTCAAGTCTTTTAGCTGGAGAAGATAAGGATTAATTTCCACGGTGTAGATCCTAAATATGTCTATATCAAAATTGCCAATATTTTAACACAGCCAAGTAAAACTTGAGAGTTTGCTTTTTTATTCAATATTCTCTTGACCATAGTTTAGTTATTATTAACAATACATTTAATTATTAAAAAATACTTACTTTATTTTTACAACAATAAGCAGAGACTTATGAAAATGAACAAAACCTATTTGGCTTTGGCCATCCTCCCTTTGACAACTTCAGCTATGGCCTACCAAGCTCAAATTGATGCTGGATATACCTATTTTGACCATGATAGTCTCAAGGTTGATTATCACGGTGTATTTGAAACAGAAGGTACTTATTACTTCAAAGCAGTTGATACTGAAAATAAACCACTTAAAGAGGCTGCATTTCTTGGCCACCATAATCGCGTTTCAGCGAAATATAGTTTTCAGCATATTAAAGACGATAAAGTGTATATAAATGAAACAGTTGCACAAAGCAAACAAGAGCTGCACGGCTATTCAATAGGGGGAGAATATTATATTGATCAACTGTACTTCACAGGTGAGGTCGGTCGTCAACATTATAAAGTGGAGTCACGCTCAAGCTCACTAAACGGTTCATCTCATGCTAAGCAGCGTTTCGATATAACCACCTATAGAGCTCTCGTTGGTTATACTCCTATTCAAAATTTACTGATAGCAGTAGGTATTAATGCTTATAAAGGTGAAGGCTTTGATGAAAATGCTTTTGCTTTAAAAGCCAAATATGTCACCCCATTAGGCCAAAATGGTCAATATCTCAATTTAGAATTGGATGGTAGTTTTGGACATGATATTGATTCGATTACATTTGGTGGGGATTATTATTTAACTCAACGCTTAAGCCTAGGTAGTGCTTATACGCGAGATACGAATAGCACTAGTAAAATTCATAAAGACGAATACCAATTACGTGGCAAATACTTTATCAATAATAACCTCTCTCTTGGGAGTATTTTAAGATTCAGTGATGATGAAAATAAGTTTAATGTAAACGGAACATATCGATTCTAATTCCATTCAACAGGGGGAAGTAGCAGTGCCAAAACTGCTACTTTCGTTCAAATTGCATACAATTCATATTCAAAAGCAACATAAAATGACTAAAACACCTTATCTTTCACATGAATTAACATGTTTTTTATTTTTTTAAAATCAATAACTTAAATTTTTATTTTTACATAAAAATTACACAAGATACATTACTGTTACTTTTGCTTGATTGATCCTTCATGATTTTCCCCTACACTGAACTTGTAACAAAAAATGTATTAACAACTAACTCTATTGAGGGGAAGTATCCATGAAAAAATTAGCAATCGCGTCTGCACTTCTTTCTGCTTTAGCTGTAACTGGAACTGCAAATGCATATCAAGCTGAAGTAGGTGCTTCTGCAGGTCTTATCGATCCTGATAATGGTAGTACAAGTGGTTCATTTGGTGTTGATGGTACTTATTATTTCCAACCAGTTCAAACACGCAATGCTCCACTAGCTGAAGCTGCATTCCTTGATCGTGCAAGTAATGTAAATGCGAAATACCAATACAGCGAAGTTGGTGATGATGAAAGACATCAATACGGCGTAGGTGTTGAATACTTCGTACCTAATTCTGATTTTTATGTAAGCGGTAATATTGGTCGTGATGATCGTAAATTTGATATTGGACCTGATTTTGATGAGACAGTTTATGGTGCTGAAGTAGGTTATTTGCCTGTACCTGGCTTATTAATTGCAGCAGGTCTTAAGGGTTACGATAACGACTATGATGATGGTGTTGACCCAACATTACGTGCTAAATATGTAACTACATTGTCTAACGGTAAAGATATCAACTTAGAAGCTGGCGCTGCATTCGGTGATCTTGATGAATATAATCTAGCTGCTGATTACTTCATCGATAAAACTTTAAGTGTTGGTGTGGATTACTATAGTAAAGATACTGGTCCTGCAGATACAAACGAGTTTGGTGTAAGCGCACGTAAATTCTTCACACCTCAAGTAAGCTTAGAAGGTCGTGTAGGTTTCGGTGAACTTGCAAATAATGATTACAACAAGTTCGGTTTAGCTGCTAAATATCGCTTCTAATATCTTAATTAAAATTTAGTGTTTCTTAAAAGCCCATCTTAATGATGGGCTTTTTTTGTGCAAAATCCCGATGGAATGTCATTTTTTGTGCATTGACTCATCCCCTTTTGTTCTTACAATAGAAATCAGCTGTCACAAAACAGTCATATTTCTATAACAAAGAGAGTCAATATATGTTTAAAAAAATTACACTTGCGACTGCACTTATTGCAAGCTTAGGAACTGCACATGCGTATCAAGCTGAAGTTGGG
Source organism: Acinetobacter sp. 24-47-62 (assembly GCF_056779765.1). NCBI lineage: Bacteria > Pseudomonadati > Pseudomonadota > Gammaproteobacteria > Moraxellales > Moraxellaceae > Acinetobacter > Acinetobacter sp. 24-47-62. Next base: position 158,003 of record NZ_JBWYIN010000002.1, on the reverse strand, counting down.
GCTACAGCCAAATTGATCGATCCTGATAATGGTAGCAATTCTGCAGGTTTTGCGCTTGATGGCACATATTATTTTAATCCTGTTCAAATCAAGAACTCTCCATTGAACGAAGCTGCATTTTTAAATCGTTCGAGCAACGTGAATGCAAAAGTATCTTATGACGACTTTGATGTGGTCGAATACTGGAATTATGGTGTTGGAATTGAATACTTTGTTCCAAATACTGATTTCTATCTAAATACCAATCTTTCTCAGGAAACTCAAAAAATACCTAACACCCCTGATAATGATGTCACAAACTATAAAATTGAAGCTGGTTATTTCTTAGCACCATCTTTATTGGTCGCAGCTGGTTTACGTGGTTGGGATGATGACAACGATGATGGTATTGACCCTACTATTCGAGCAAAATATGTCACTCAAATTGGCACAAATGATGTGAATTTAGAGGCTGGAGCTGCATTTGGTGATCTAGACGAGTTCTCGTTAAGAGGCGATTATTATATTGATAAAACACTCAGCGTGGGTGTTGACTATTTCAATCAAGATTTCAATGGCGGATCTTTTGATGAGTTTGGTGTAAATGCTAAAAAATTCTTCAATCAGCAAATAAGTGTCGAAGGACGAATTGGTTTTGCAGATGACGGCAATACCTTTGCTGTACGTGGTGCATACCGCTTCTGATCTTTGAGTGCTAAAAACCGCTCTGATGAGCGGTTTTTTTATTGATGCATATGTACAATGCGCATTTGTAAACTGGTATTGCCATTAAAGGTATTTTTATCCAGCTCATAGACCAAGCGAATTTCATTGAGCATCGGATCAAACTGATATTTGTCTGCTGCGTTAAAGGCGATTGCCTCTACCACTTGACCATTTTCTAAAGCTACACGCAGTTTCAAGTGCACATCCTTCAGCCAGCGATAATCCAAAATTTTAAATACTCCCTCGAATACAGGCGCAGGAAACTTTTGCCCCCAAGGACTTAAATTTTGTAATACGTCCACCGTTTCAATTTGGAAAGCTGAAGCTGGCAACTCCCCATCCGTCCATAAAGTTGCAGTAAACAGACTTTCATCTTGACTGCCGATCAACTGCTCAAATACCTGCTTAAACTCAGCAAAATGTTCTTTTTTAATGGTCAATCCAGCTGCCGCTGCATGACCACCAAAATGACTAACAAGATACGGATATTGCTCAGCCACACGCTCAATCGCATCTCGAATATGAATTCCCTCAATTGAACGCGCTGAACCTTTGATATGAATGCCATCTTCATCACGGGCAAAAACGATACTCGGACGATGGAACTGCTCTTTTAAGCGTCCTGCCACAATTCCAATCACGCCTTGATGCCAATGTGGCTCAAACATAATTAACGCTGCAGGTATTGCATCCTTATCTAGCTGAATTTGATCTAATGCAGTCAATGCTTCTTGTTTAATCTCGCCTTCTACCTGACGACGTTCCACATTGAGTTGATTCAGCTGTTCCGCTAAAGGATATGCTGTAGCCAAGTCGGATGCTAAGAGACATTCGATGCCAATATCCATGGTTTCCATACGCCCTGCCGCATTAATTCGCGGTCCAATCACAAAACCTAAATCTTGTGCTTTAAGTCCTAAAGGATCACGTTTGGCAATATCTAATAAGGCTGAAATCCCGGGGCGACATAATCCTTGTTGAATCCGCTTTAGACCACTGTCGATTAAGATTCGGTTGTTATAGTCCAAACTGGCAACATCGGCATAGGTCCCAAGCGCTACCAAATCCAAATAGTTAATCATTTGTGAAAAAGACTTGCCCATTTTTTTACGATGACTAGATAAATTCGCCAACACATAAAAGGCAACTCCTACTCCTGCCAAAGCTTTACTTGGAAACTCACAACCGAGTTGATTCGGATTCACCACTGCCTCAGCCATAGGCGTTGGCTTGGTTGTGAGATGATGATCAGTAATAATTACTTGCATGCCATGATCTTGGGCTTGCTTAACTCCATCATGACTTGAAATACCATTGTCGACCGTAATCAACAAATCAGGCGTAAAGTTGGCAAACGCAAGATCTGCAATAGCAGGTGTCAAACCATAGCCATACTTAAAGCGATCAGGGACTAAATAATCAACATCTGCCCCCATGTCACGTAGTGCAAGCATCATCAGTGCTGTACTGGTCGCACCGTCAGCATCATAGTCACCGACAATCACAATTTTTTTGTGTTGATCAATGGCTTGGTCGATCAACTGAATTGCAGCATCTAACCCCTTCATAGTTGGCGCTAATAAGTATTTTAATTTCAGTTCTAGTTCTTGTTCAGATTCAACGCCTCGACGTGCCAAAATTTCGGCAATAAATGAAGGCACGCCCTGAAAATTTTCAGGGCGTGTTAAAAATGGACGTTGCTTGATTTCAAATTTTGGCATTTATGGCATCAATCGTTGTAATTTCCACGCACCGTCGATTTTTTCATAACACAAACGGTCGTGCAAACGGTTTGGGCGACCTTGCCAGAACTCATAATAATCTGGCTCTATACGGTAACCACCCCAGAAGCCAGGCTTATCTAAAGTTTGTTGATCTGCCACACGCTCATGCAAATCATTAAAGCGTTGCTGTAGCTCGTCACGGCTCGCAATCACACCACTTTGTGGGGTACTAATATGCGCTGCAATTTGACTATCACGCGGACGCTTATGGTAATAATCAGCGGATTCTTGTTCCGAAATTTTTACCACTCGACCTGAAATGCGAATTTGGCGTTCTTGTTCTGCCCAATAAAACAGAATTTGCGCATAAGGATTGGCTACTAAGTCGAGTCCTTTTTGGCTGTCATAATTGGTATAGAACGCATAACCATTTTCATCCGCACCTCGAAGTAATACGGTACGTACGTGCGGTCGACCATCGGCATTTGCCGTAGCCAATGACATGGCATACGGTTCGTGAAGCTGAGCTTCTAACGCATGGTTAAACCACAATAGAAACTGTTCATGTGGATCAGCATTCACTTGATCCTCATGTAATTCGCCTTTTTGATAATTTAGGCGCAGTTCACTGAGATCTTTAATCAAATCACTCATGAGTCAATCCCCGATTAAGCTGCTGCATTAGCACGTACAGCATCTGCCAAAGCATGTGCCAGTGCAGTCACTTCTTGAAGTTTATCACCTTCAACCATCACACGAATTACAGGTTCAGTCCCTGACTTACGAATCAGTAATCGACCACGACCTTTAAGTTGCGCTTCGGCTTTGGCAAATTCTGCAGCCAATGCAGGTACTGAGTATGGATCAAACATTGCATCTAAACGGACATTTACAAGCACGTTTGGCAGTAATTTAAAGTCAGCAACCAACTCATGCAATGCTTTCTTCTGTTCAACCATGACAGTTAAGACTTGTAGGGCTGCAATAATCGCATCACCTGTGGTGCTCTTGTCTAGAGTTAAAATGTGACCTGAAGGTTCACCACCAATAACCCAACCGTTTTCCTCTAAACCTTGCAATACATAACGGTCACCAACTTTGGCACGTAGCAGTGGAACTTCTGCTTTTTCAAGTGCTAATTCAAGTGCCATATTGCTCATGAGCGTACCGACAATACCGGCTGGTTTATTGGCACTTTGTGTCGCCAAGATATATAGAATATGATCGCCATCAATCAGCTTTCCATTCTGATCCACTAGAATGACACGATCTGCATCGCCATCAAATGCAATACCCAAATCTGCTTGATGCTCAACAACAGCAGCTTGCAAACTCTCAGGATGAGTTGAGCCACAGCCTTGGTTAATATTCAAACCATTCGGTTCATTATGAATCGCAATCACTTTGGCACCGAGCTCACGGAATACCGCAGGACCCACGTTATATGCTGCTCCATTGGCACAGTCGACGACAATCTTTAAATTGTTTAAATCATAATGGTATGGGAACGTTGATTTACAAAATTCAATATAACGACCTGGAGCATCATCAACACGCACACTTTTTCCTAGACTCGCAATATCATCAATGACAATATCTTTCTCGAGTTCAGCATTAATCTCATCTTGAAACTCGTCTGGTAATTTTTTTCCTTCTGAAGAAAAAAACTTAATGCCATTATCATGATAAGGGTTATGTGAAGCTGAGATGACAATCCCTAAACTGGCATGCAAAGCACGAGTTAAATGAGCAATGGCAGGCGTAGGTAATGGACCCAATAAATGCACATAAACACCAGCTGCGTTTAAACCCGATTGTAAAGCCGCTTCTAAAATATAACCTGATAAACGAGGATCTTTGCCCATCACCACAATCGGTTTATTTCTTTTTGTTCTACGCTTAAGTACTTTACCCGCAGCAAACCCTAATTTGAGTGCAAACTCAGGTGTGATTGGAAATACACCGAATTTCCCACGAATACCATCAGTACCAAAATAACTCATTCATTCTCTCACTTCTTAGCGGGTGATTAACATCATCCTTTTTCAATGCGCACCACTTTACACCAAAATAAAAAAACCGTCATTTACATGACGGTTTTTTTTAAAAATTGTTTTATAACAGGCAATTAACCAACACGGTAATTCGGTGCTTCTTTAGTAATGGTCACATCGTGAACGTGTGATTCAGACATACCCGCAGACGTGATTTTCACGAATTTCGCATTTTGACGAAGATCTTCAATCACTGCAGAGCCTGTATAACCCATAGATGAACGTAAACCACCCATCATTTGATGCACGATGTTGCCCATTGGCCCTTTGTAAGGTACGCGGCCTTCAATACCTTCTGGAACCAACTTCTCAGCACCTGCTTTAGAGTCTTGGAAATAACGATCCGCAGAACCTGTTGCACCCGCCATTGCACCCAATGAACCCATGCCACGGTAAGCTTTGTAATAACGACCTTGGAAGAATTCAACTTCACCTGGTGCTTCTTCAGTACCAGCAAGTAAAGAACCCACCATAATCGTACTTGCACCTGCACCGATCGCTTTTGCCATATCACCTGAGAAGCGGATACCACCGTCTGCGATCAATGGAATTTGATCTTTCAGTGCGTTAGCAACAGAATCGATCGCCGAAATTTGTGGCATACCAATACCTGCAACAATACGAGTCGTACAGATTGAACCAGGACCGATACCTACTTTCACAGCATCTGCGCCTGCATCAAGTAAAGCCAATGCAGCATCGCCAGTCGCAATGTTACCGCCAATGACTTGAACTTGTGGGTAGTTGGCTTTAACCCAACGTACGCGCTCGATAACACCAGCAGAGTGACCATGTGCAGTATCGACTACAATCACGTCAACACCCGCATCAACCAATGCTTCAACACGGCTTGGAGTTTCAACACCTGTACCAACTGCAGCACCCACACGTAAACGACCTAAGTCATCTTTACAGCTATTTGGATAAAGCTCAGCCTTATTAAAATCTGTTACAGTGATTAAACCTTTTAGTTCGTTGTTTTCGCCAACAACAATCACTTTCTCAATGCGATTTTTTTGGAGAAGTGCCTGAATGTTTTCTTTCGATTCACCTTCGCGAACGGTGACCAAACGATCTTGACCAGTCATGATGTTGCTTACTGGCTGTTCAAGATTAGTTTCAAAGCGTGTATCACGACCTGTCACAATACCAACTACTTTGCCATCTTTCACCACTGGCACACCGCTGATATTGTTCGCTTGCGTAATTGCGATTAACTCACGCACAGTCGTTTCAGGGGTTACTGTAATTGGATCTTTCACCATGCCTGCTTCGAATTTTTTCACACGGCGTACTTCAGCAGCTTGCGCTGCAATATCCATATTTTTATGAAGGATACCAATACCGCCATTTTGTGCCATTGCAATTGCCATACGGGATTCAGTCACCGTATCCATTGCTGCAGACACAAGAGGGATATTCAAATTAATGCCGCGAGTTAAACGTGTCTTTAGAGAGACATCTTTTGGGAGAACAGTAGAGTAGGCAGGGAGTAATAGGACATCATCAAAAGTTAACGCGTCTTGAACGATGGTCAACATAACAGTCTCACTGGTAATTTCCGTGCGCCATTATATACAAATTTTAAGGTAAATTTCATTTCTTATTATCGACAATTTTATGAAATTTACCCATCACTCCTATTTTCATGCAATTTATTATCCAAAAAAATCATAATAAGAGCATATAAAACAGAAGCATATTTTAAATCATTCAAATTAACTGACCTGATCGTAATCCTCATCATTCGACGATGGAACAATTTCAATATCAATTAATGGGATCAGATGATGGGCTTGTCGAGCTTTGGCACATTGCGCATCTCCGGCTTGGACCTCTCTACACGATGAACTGCGAACCGTATAGATCGAGCAAGAGACCTGCTTCCCTATTTCTCCTTCTAGAGCAACGCATCGCGGGTTAGTTTGATTCGTCCCCACCATACAAGCATATACAGGGTTAATATCCTCAACCATCTCGGTAGGGATGTTCATCGCTTCCGCACCATAAAATGAAACACGGAAATAGGCACAACAAGCACCACAACTTAAACACGCATCCTGTGCAGAAATCTGAGAGAGCATTTTTAAATCTCTTAAAAATAATTTTTTAGTGACGAAATCCTAAAAAAACTTAATTTCAAAAACAAGATTTTTTTTATTATATTTATTTACTAATCAATAACTTCCATTAAAAAAATGCACCATTATGAATCACTTTCATGGTGCATTATTTCAATACTATTTATAAATAAACTAAATCTTTTGAAGATTCAGATCTTTATGCGTATACAACCATTTATAAACAATAATGTTGCACTAAAGTGCCCACACCAATGACAAGGAAAATTATTGCGCCAATTTTGTGAATCAAGGAGATAGGTAATCGATTCGCCAATTTATCACCAATAAATACTGCCGGCGCATTAGCGATCATCATACCTAATGTCGTTCCAGCCATCACCCACCAGATACTGTCAAAACGTGCAGCAAGTGCCACTGTCGCAATCTGCGTTTTGTCGCCAATTTCAGCCAAGAAAAATAAAATAAATGTCGCTCCAAAAACGCCAAATTTTTGCCATTTTTGAATACTACCTGACTCATCCTCTAATTCATCAGGGACCAACATCCAAGCAGCCATAGCAATAAATCCTATTGCTAGAATCCACATGAGGATCTCGGGACTTAAAATTGTTGTAACCCATTGTCCTAGAGCAGCTGAAACCCCATGATTGACAATTGTCGCTAACAAAATAGCAATTAAGATTGGAACGGGTTTACGAAAACGTGCAGCAAGCAGTAAAGCCAACAATTGGGTTTTATCACCCATTTCAGCTAATGCGACGATACCTGTAGACAGAAGGAATTCATACATGATGTCTTTCTCTGGCTAGCATAACAAATACCAATGACCCACCACCCCTGCTAGCCAAAAATCTGCAGAATGGTAAATCAAAGGTCTTGCCAACAAAAGAAAGAAAGCTCGAAAGGAGCTCATTTGGTTCTTTGCTATGATGACCATGCTCGTTTTAGAGCAAATATGTTGACCATCACCTGTTCTGTTGCAGAACAGCGGCTACTCCCCAATGAAGTTTCTCCATTATAAGCCTGGCTTTTTGTTTTTACAAATAAAAACCCCACCGAAGTGAGGTTTTGATTCTGCATCCAAAATGCTTTTAAAAATAATTAGATAAGCAATGTACGAATATCTTTAAGCAGCTTCGTCAATTTATTGGTAAATCGAGCAGCATCAGCACCATTAATGACACGATGGTCATAAGACAATGACAATGGAAGCATTAAACGTGGATCAAAACCTTGTCCATTCCACACAGGTTGCATCGTTGCAGGTGAAATACCCAAGATTGCCACTTGCGGCCAGTTGACAAGCGGAGTGAATGCAGTACCACCAATTGCGCCTAGGCTTGAAATCGTGAAGTTGGCACCTTGCAGATCTTTCGGTGACAATTTCTTATCACGTGCTTTTTGACCCAACTCACCGAGTTCAACTGCGATTTGCTTAATTGATTTTTGATCTGGATTACGTAGCACAGGCACTGTTAAACCATCTGGTGTAGCAACAGCAATGCCCATATGGATTTCTTTACGCAGTAATACGGTTTTGCCATCATCAGACAAGTGACCTGCAAACTCACGCTCTTCTTTTAGCAAATGCGCTACAGCCTTGATGATGAAAGCCATAATGGTCAGGCTAATGCCTTCTTTCTTAAAGTTGCCTTTAAGCTCATTACGCCATGCTTCAAGCTCCGTAATATCTGCCGCATCAAATTGGGTCACTTGCGGGATATAATTGTTCAATGACAACTGTGGAATAGACACTTGCTGTAAACGTGTTAACGCTTTTTCTTCTACACCACCAAAGGCATCAAAACTTGGTAATTTAGGCAATCCTGCTGGTGCAGCAACTGTCGGTGCAGCAGTTACAGGTGCTGGTGCAGTTAAACGTGTTTTCACATACGCAAAGATGTCTTCTTTCATTAAGCGTGCATGTGGACCAGAAGCTTTCACTTCTGCCAACACAACACCAAGCTCACGCGCCAACTTACGTACCGCAGGACCAGCATATACTTTAGCATTTGCTGCATTTTGCTCTTTGGTCAGCTTATCTGCTGAAGGAGCAGCTGTTTGTACAGGAGCAGCAGCTTGCGCAGGGACTGCTTTTGGTGCTTCCGCTTTTGTACTCACTGGTGCTGCTACAGGGGCTTCTGTAACTGGGGTTACTCGACCTTCAGCTTCAATCGTAACTAAAGCCACGCCTTCAGACACGTTTTGACCCAATTCAATATGAATTGCGGTAATCACACCTGTGGTAGTACTTGGTACTTCAACGGTCGCTTTGTCCGATTCAACCACAATGATGCTTTGGTCTTTTTCAACCTTATCACCAACAGCCACTAAAATTTCAGCTACAGCAGCTTTGTCTACACCTAAGTCAGGGACAGCAATCTCAACTTTACCTGCTGGCGCTGAAGCAACTGTCGCTTTTGTTGATTCTGCAGGTGGTGCTTCTGCAGCTGGAGCAGAAGACGATGCAGTTTCTGCAGCAGCTTGCGCCGCGGTTGATACTGAAGCTGCTGTTTTCACTTTCAGAATCACAACACCTTCTTTCACTGTATCACCAACTGAAATTTCAATCGATTCAACTGTACCCGCAACAGCACTTGGAACTTCGACTGTTGCTTTGTCTGACTCAACGACTATGATACTTTGATCGACATCAATTTCGTCGCCAACAGCAACCAAAATTTCACCCACAGTGGCTTTTTCAACACCAATGTCTGGTACTTGTACATCAACGGTTTCAGATGCCGTTGCTGCTGCTTTTGGTGCTTCCACTTGAGATTGAGCTACAGGTTCTGCTTGAGCTTGTGCTTTCAATTCTTCAACTTGTGCTGTAGGTGCTTCAGATGACGTTTGCCCTTCCGCTTCAAGCTCTACCAAAATCGCACCTTCAGCAACTTCGTCACCAAGGCTCACCAAAATACTTTTCACCACACCTGCTGAAGTGCTTGGCACTTCAACAGATGCTTTGTCAGACTCCAACAAAACAATGCTGTCATCGACACTAATCGTATCACCCACTTTGACCAAAATTTCAGCCACTGTGGCTTTATCTACACCAATATCAGGAGTCGTAATTTGCATGCTTAGTTCTCCTCTTTGTAGTCAGCTACAGCGTGAAGTTCAGGCGTTGTTTGAGGTGCCCAAGCGACTGGACGGTCAGTATCTAATTCAAAGCTAGAAATCGCATCCTTAACTAGACGCGCATCTACTTCACCCTCGTCGGCAAGTTTCTTCAGTGTCGCAACCACAATATGCGCAGCATCTACACCAAAGTAGCTACGAAGTTTTGCACGTGTATCTGAGCGACCATAACCGTCTGTACCTAATGCTACAAATGGACGATTATCTGGAAGGTAAGCGCGAATTTGTTCACTGTAAGCACGCATATGATCTGTTGCAGAAACGACGATACCTTTCGTACCACGCAACTGCTTCGACACCCATGCTTCTTTCACATCTTCAGTAAGTGGATGTAAACGATTATATTCTTCGCACGCCATACCATCACGTGCAAGCTCATTAAAGCTTGTTACGCTGTAGACATTCGAATGAATTTGATATTCATCACGTAAGATTTGAGCCGCTTTAATCACTTCACGCAGAATTACACCTGAACCTAAAAGCTGAACTGTGGCTTTTTCATCTTCCTCAAGTAAATACATACCACGTTTAATGCCTTCTTCAGCACCTTGTGGCATCGCTGGATGCTCATAGTTCTCATTCATTACAGTTAAGTAATAGAACACACGCTCCTGATCCACATACATGCGTTTTAGACCGTCATGTACAATCACCGCAAGTTCATATCCGAAACATGGATCATAAGAAATACAATTTGGAATCGTATTCGCAAGAATATGTGAGTGACCATCTTGATGCTGTAGACCTTCACCATTCAGCGTAGTACGACCAGCAGTTGCACCCAATAAGAAACCTTGCGCCTGTGCATCACCTGCCGCCCATGCAATATCACCAATACGTTGGAAGCCAAACATTGAGTAATACATGTACATTGGGATCATAGGAAGGTTATTGGTTGAATAACTTGTTCCTAAAGCAGCCCAAGCACTCATCGCACCTGCTTCATTGATCCCCTCTTGAAGCATATGACCATCTTTCGCTTCACGGTAATGCATCAACTGCTCTTGATCTTCAGGGGTATATTTTTGACCGTGCGCGGCATAAATGCCCAATTGACGGAACATCCCTTCTAAACCGAAAGTACGCGCCTCATCTGGAACAATTGGTACCACACGGTCTTTAATTGCTTTTTCTTTCAGTAGTGCAGAAATCAAACGTACCATCACCATGGTCGTTGATTGTTGCTTACCATTAGAACCAGCTAACACTGCATCAAATACAGACAACTCAGGAATCGCTAAAGATTCACTTTCTTTACGACGTGCTGGTAAGTAACCACCTAAAGCCTCACGACGAGCCTTCATATACTTAATTTCAGGCGAGTTTTCACTTGGTCGATAAAATGGAACTTCTTCAAGTTGCTCATCGGTAAATGGCAAGTTGAAACGGTTACGTACATATTTAAGCGATTCAAGTTGCATTTTCTTGATTTGATGCGTTTTATTGACCGCTTCAATTTCTTCAGATAAGCCGTAACCTTTAACAGTTTTCGCGAGAATAACCGTTGGCTGACCTGTAGATTTCATGGCTTCTGCATAAGCAGCATATACTTTGTAAGGATCGTGGCCGCCACGATTTAAATTATCGATATCTTCATCACTTAAGTGTTTAACTAACTCTTCAGCTTCAGGGTATTTACCAAAGAAGTGCGCACGTGTATAAGCGCCGCCTTTCACTTGATAACGCTGATAATCACCATCTACAGCTTCTTCCATAATGGCTTTAAGCGCACCAGATTCATCTTTAGCAAGTAGTGGATCCCAATGACGACCCCATACTACTTTAATCACGCGCCAACCTGCACCACGGAATAAAGACTCAAGTTCTTGGATGATCTTACCATTACCACGAACTGGACCATCTAAACGTTGTAAGTTACAGTTTACAACCCAAACCAAGTTGTCTAGCTTTTCACGACCTGCCAAGGAGATTGCACCAGTACTTTCTGGTTCATCCATCTCACCATCGCCGAGATAAGCCCAAACCTTACGATCTTCTTCTTTAATCAAACCGCGGTTCATCAAGTACTTTTGAATATGTGCTTGATAAATGGACATGATTGGACCTAAACCCATCGATACCGTTGGGAACTGCCAATAGTCTGGCATTAAGTACGGATGTGGGTACGAAGGTAAACCAATACCATCAACTTCACGACGGAAATTGTTCAGATGCTCTTCAGTTAAACGACCTTCCAAAAATGAACGCGCATAAATCCCTGGTGCACAGTGACCTTGATAATAAATCATGTCACCGCCGAAGTTATCACTGTTCGCACGGAAGAAATGGTTAAAGCCAACATCATATAAAGTTGCAGAGGATGCAAAGCTGGCTAAGTGACCACCAAGATCGTCGCCTGTTTTATTGGCGCGAAGCACCATTGCTAAAGCATTCCAACGAATCAAAGCACGAATTCGGCGCTCCATATCTGGATCGCCAGGCATTGCAGGTTGCTCTTCTACTGAAATCGTATTTAAGTAAGGAGTATTTAGACGCTGAATGGGAACATGTTTCGCAATCGCACGTTGATACAGTTTTTCAAGAAGAAAGGCTGCTCTTTCCGTCCCCATATGCTGTAAAACAGAGTCAAAAGCGTCCTGCCACTCTTGGGTTTCTTGTGCGTCGGTATCACCGTAATACGCCATATTACACCTATATTCATGCCTATTTGTATGCCCTATATTTAACATATTTTCGCGATACGCAGTTATGGCTATAAATGAATACGACATTAGACTAATATTTCGATAATAAATAGTACTTGACCGTTTATTACACAAATTAACACTAAAACGCCAATTTTGCTGTTTTTTTATACAAAGCTTTATTCTAATCTTGAATTTAGTCAGGTGACCTGACTGCAAAAACGAAAATCGCCAAGACTATGCTTGGCGATTTATTCAAATGACTTAACAATGGATGTGTATTAATGAGGTTTGATAATTAATTAAGGCAACATCGCTAGGTAAGTTGAAGGATTTTTACGCTGACCATCTTTGACCACTTCGTAATGTAAGTGAGGACCAGTACAGCGTCCAGTACAACCTACATTGGCAATATGCTCACCAGCAGTGACTTTATCACCTACTTTAGCAATTAAGCGTGAAGCATGTGCATATCGTGTGATATACCCATTACCGTGGTTGATTTCGACATATTGACCATAACCTGTACCCCAACCTGATTTAGTCACTATTCCTGGACCAGTTGCATATATTGGAGTTCCTGTTGGTGCCGCAAGATCCAAACCAGAATGGTTTTCAGCACGTCCGCCCATTGTTCGGCCGCCATAATTTGAACTGACACGACCACTTGGAAGTGGGTGTGTCACTAACCATGAATACGCATTATTTGAAGAGTAACGATTTGAACTTGTCGTTGTAGTTTTTTGAGCAGGGTATTTACTATTAAGCAGCGCATTATTTAATTCGATTGGATCCGCCTTCGCTCGAACTGTCACATCGACTTGTGCTGTCGATGGAATGTCCATGTCATCAGGATGACTATAAGAACCTTGTGATAGTGTTCTTGTTAACTCTTCCAATCGATCAGGATTGGAGGCTTGTGTGGCATCTAATTGAACTAAATCTGCAAATGCAACCGAAGCTGCTGAAGCTGCTAAAGAAAACGCTAATAAAATACGTCGCGTATACATATAAACCTCATTAAACTGTTCTTACTCAAGTCTCTTGTGTGATCTCTTCCTTGATATCGAAAGAAACAAGCGTTTAAGATTAAGACAAAACAATGTAGGAACAATGTATGTCAGAACCAAAAAATATGTTTCAACAAACAAGACAACACATAAAAACAGGAAACTTATCGTTTCTCACAAAGCAAGTTGCTGACTGGCAGAGACTTACAAAATTAATTCAACCGCTATTGCCCAAAAATGAACAATGGCAAGTTGTCTGTTATCAATACGGTATTTTGACCATCACCGGTGAAAATCAAGCCATGATTAGTCAACTCGGTTACCTTCAAAAACAGTATATTTCTCAGTTATCACAAATCCCTGAACTCAAAGATTTACAAAAAATCCAAGTTCGTCTTCGAGCAAAAAAAGAAATTCCCCAAACACAAACTGAAAATTCCAAAACTTCCTTATGTCCGACAACGCAAGAAATGTTACTCAACGCTGCTAGTTTTGTGAACGATCCTAAGCTTAGCCAAGCTATGATACGTTTGGCAAGCAATAAAAAGTAACAGGACCATTTGATTTAAACGTCATTCACTATTTTAAAGGAGAATTAAGTCACACTTAACAATGTTATACTATAACATTTAACCTGAAGACAATGACTTAGATCACACTTACATATTGAATTGGACAAGACTTTTCGTCATCAAATGTTACAATTTCATAATTAGATGGATCACTCTGAACATTGCGAAGCAGTTGATTATTGAGTGCATGTCCAGATTTGTAACCATCAAACTTCGCAATAATTTGATGTCCGAGTAAATAAAGATCACCCACCGCATCTAATATTTTATGACGTACAAATTCATCAGCAAATCGTAAGCCTTCTTCGTTCACGACACCTGAATCATCAACACCAATTGCATTCTCTAAACTAGCACCCAAAGCTAAATTATTCGCCTTAAGATAATCCAAATCTTTCATAAAGCCGAAAGTACGTGCCTCACTGACTTCATAAACAAATGTTTCCGTTGAGAAATCAATACTGGCAGACTGATATTCTTTGGCAAAGGCTGGGTGATCGAAATCAATCGTAAAATTAAGTTGAAAACCATCATGCGGATTAAAAATAGCGCGCTTATCGTCAATTAATGCTTCTACAGGCTTTAATATTTTTATAAATTTTTTAGGCGCTTCTTGCTCCATCAACTCACCTTGCATGAGTAAATAGATAAATGGACCGGCGCTTCCATCCATAATTGGAACTTCTGAAGCTGATACTTCAATAATCAGATTATCAATACCAAGACCTGCAATCGCACTCATAATATGTTCGATAGTCCCAACTTTGGCATTTTCTTGTACCAAATTCGAACACATAAATGCTTCTTGAATCAGCATCGCATTAGCAGGAATATTTACAGGCGGATTTAAATCAATACGACGAAAAACAATACCCCCATCAGCGACATGTGGTACAAAGTTAATCATTACTTTTTGCCCACTGTGTAATCCGATACCACTCGCTTTCACGACTCGTTTCAGGGTGCGTTGTTTCAACATGTTTCTTCAATATTCATCTAAAATCTAGTATACGTTAGCACATTTAGCCATTGATAAAAATCAAAAAGGTGGCATAAGCGCCACCTTTTCTGTTTGATCATCGTAAACACATTATGTTACATGTTATTTACGCTGTTGATTTTTAAGATAATCTTGAATGCTCATTGGTGCAGATCGAGGCGCTGCAGAAGGCTCAGGGGCTACACTCTCTTGATTCTGACGTTTACTGATTGCTGGAACATCATCTTCATCCAAAGCAGCAGCTTGTCCACCAACTGATGGGTTTACACTCACTGGCGCACGGCGCTTCACTTCCGTTTCATTCGCATTACGAGTTAAACCTGTCGCAATCACAGTAACACGGATTTCATCACGCGCATCTGGATCAAATACAGTACCAAAGAAGACTTCACCTTCATCCAGATCAACAATTTGATTGACAACATCTGTGATAATTTCAGTTTCACGTAAGGTAACATCATTACCGCCAGTGATATTAATTAAAACACCCTTCGCGTTCATAATATTTACGTTGTCAAGCAACGGACTGCGAATCGCAAGACGCGCTGCATCTTCAGCACGATCTGGACCGCTACTCTTACCTTCACCCATCATCGCATAACCGCGTGTGCTCATCGCTGTTTTTAAATCGGCGAAGTCAAGGTTGATATGACCAGGACGCACAACTAGATCAAAGATACTTCGTACCGCGTTAAGCAAGACATCATCCGCTTTGCGATAAGCATCTTGCATCGAGATATCACCATAAACGCTAAGTAGGCGTTGGTTTGGAATGATAATCAATGAGTCAACATGCTTTTCAAGTTCTTCGATCCCTTTTTCAGCAGAACGTTGACGACGACGACCCTCGAAGTTAAATGGAGTGGTGACAACACCAACCGTCAAAATACCCATTTCTTGTGCTATTTCAGCCACGACTGGTGCTGCACCAGTACCAGTACCACCACCCATGCCGGCAGTAACAAATACCATATCTGCACCTTCCAGATGCTGACGGATTAATTCGCGACTTTCTTCTGCTGCAATTTGACCGACATCAGGATTTGCTCCTGCACCTAGTCCACGGGTACTTTGTTGGCCCAATTGGATTTTGAATGGCGCATTCATACGATCCAAAGCTTGTTTATCTGTATTTGCACAAACAAATTTCACGCCTTTGATATCAGATTGCACCATGTGTTGTACGGCATTACCACCACCGCCACCAACACCAAACACAGTAAAACGGGCTTGACCGTTATTATCGGTTTGTTCATCTTCTAAAAATTCAAATGAAGCCATGACCTTAACTTTTCCTAATAAATTTGGCAGTCACTTAAGCCCGTATACTGCCTTGATCTTCAATAATAAAAATTTGTTTTTAGGATGCGTTGCAATCACATTCTTGTCAAGCACATGAAGTTGCTCTTACAAGTTGCAAACAATACTCCCTTAAAAACTAAACTTAAAAAATACCTTTCAATTTGTTATTAAACGCATTCCAACCATTCGCTATGCGCTCTAATAATGGACGCTTATTCACTTCTTCAGGTTGCTCAACCGATTCTTGTAAATCGCTTTGACTAAATAACAGCAGTCCTGTTGCGGTAGAATACATTGAACGTCTTAATGCAGGTAAATGTTGATCATCCGCATATACTTGTAGCGGAGGGTTGCCTAAATGAGCAGAAACACCCAACATACGACGTGATAATGTGATCATACCCTCAATCTGACATGCATCACCACTTAAAACTACACCGTGATATAAACTTTGTAGCGCACCACGTTGTTGTAACTCATCACGCACCATAGAAAGAATTTCTTCGTAACGTGCAATAATAATCTCTGATAGCTCAATCCGACTGATCGCTTGAGGACCATCGATCGCTTCAAACTCGATCATATGTTCAGGTTTGACTTGCTGTAAATCAACACAACCGTAAAGCAATTTGAGTCGTTCAGCTTCTTCGGTCGTCGTTTGCAATACTGCGGCGATATCACGCGTTACATTTTCACCACCACGTTGAATGGTGTGTGCTAGCACTAAATGACCTTCAATATAAACTGCAATATTGGTTGTACCAGCCCCAATATCCAATAAGCATACACCATACTCTTTTTCATCTTTCAGCAATGCACCTTCAGCCGTTGCTAAACATGAAATCACCATCTTTTCGACAAAAATATTGGCGCCTTTCATTGCACGATCTAAATTTTGCATGGTGCTGATTGGTAGCATCATGAGTTGATAATGCGCCGTCATGCTATTTGCTGAAAGGTTAATTGGATTATGCACCCACTCAGGTGAATCATCCAACTCAAAACCCAATGGGACTGCACTTGCAAGATAATGATCAGAAGTTAAATGACTGGCTTTTGCCATTTCTAAAGCTTTAACCACTTCTGAAGTCGTAATGGTGCGTTCTGGATTAGAAATCGGTGTCCGGCCTGTCGCATAAGCACTTTGCAGTTCTGTACTCGGGATCGATACCCATGCTGAATGCACACGACACTCCGCCATATCTTCTGCTTCTTGTACCGCATTCTTAATCGCAGAGATCACTTTTTCAAGGCTAACAATTTTTCCTTTGTTCATGCCTTTATTTCGCGCAGTCGCCATACCGATGACCTGGATATTATCCGGCGCATGCACTTTACCAATTAGAACTGAAACTTTATGTGTCCCAATGTCTATCGCAACAACTGAGGGAACAGCCTCATTCATGATTCACTACCATTTTCTTCATTGTTTATATCTGGCTTATGCCTATTTTTAAAGCCACGTATTATGGCTTTGCAACTCTTGAATCTGCAATGTTAATGTCATTAATGGTTACAACAAACTGACCATTTATAATCTTTGGTGGTGTCGCATTTTTCCATTGAATCGCCAAGCCATTACGGTAACGTAAGTCAATCGCTGAAACTCTTGGCCAAACCACTTTCAGATCTGCTTGAGATAAGTGACTCAATCGTTGCAGTTTGCTCATGGTCTGATCCTGATCCACAATAATACGTAAACCCGAATCGAACTGCATAAACCATGTCCGACGATCTGTTAAATATAGCTCTTTCAAACGCAGATTCACTGGACTAAACAGTTGATTAATTTCATGATAACGTCTCATCATGACTTTTGACTGATCTGACGGACCATGCATAAGTGGTAAATTTGCGTGATTTCTAGAATATGCCTCTGTATAGACCACACCCTGATCACTTAACAGACGTCCTGTTCCCCAACGTGCAATCGGATGTTTCGGAATAACACGAACCTTAATACCGTCTGGCCAAGCTCTAGAAATGACCACTCGATCTACCCAAGAAATCTCTAATGCCTTATCACGAATTTGCTCAAGATCAGCAGTAAAATAATTGCCTGTAATGGTAGGCATTAACTGCTGTTTCACTTGACTAATTTCAGGCTCGGCTTGCAGACCAACCACATCCAAAGATGCTACCTTTGCACTGGTCATGACGCTATATAAGCCATAAATCCCGACCAAAAGTACACAACATGCAAAAATAAGCATGACCCAACCACCCGCATTAATCATTTTCTCTTTGCGAGTCGGTGGTTTGTCATGAATCGATGTAATCGCCGCACGTTTGCGACGCATCGATGGAGGTAGTTGAGCCATAACTTAGTGTGATTCTTTCGCTAAGGTTTGCTCTAAAATAGCCAAACACAAATCTTCAAAACTATAACCTACTGCTTGAGCTGCTTTTGGTACCAATGAATGACTGGTCATGCCTGGAACAGTATTCACTTCTAGCAGCCAAAATTGACCTTGCTCGTCCTGCATAGCATCAATTCTACCCCAACCACTTGCCCCAACAGCTTGAAACGCTCGTAAGCAAAGCGCTTGTAAACTTTTTTCTTCAGCTTCACTCAAACCACAAGGGATACCATATTCAACATCATTACGTTGGTATTTAGCTTCATAATCATAAAAGGCTACATCAGCTGGAGGTTGTAAACGGATGACTGGTAATGGTTGTCCGTTTAAAAATGAAATCGTAAATTCACGACCTGTAATCCACTTCTCAGCCATGACCACGGCATCATGTTGAGTCGCTTTTTTAATTGCTTCAGCTAAATCCTCTGCTTTCTCAACCTTACTCATGCCCACACTCGAGCCTTCGTGCACGGGTTTGATAATCAGTGGTAATCCAAGCTCTGCAACGAGTGCTTGTGCATCAGTATCTTTAGAAACAATGCGGTATGGCGCTGTAGGAAGTTCAGAACCTTGCCAAATTTGCTTGGTCTTTACTTTATCCATTCCGATAGCCGACCCCTGCACACCAGTTCCAGTATATGGAATATTTAACCACTCTAATGCGCCTTGGATTTGACCATCTTCTCCACCACGACCATGTAACACAATAAATGCACGATCGTAATTTACCAGTTCAGTCACACTGCGTTCTTGAGGGTCAAAACCCTCTGCATTCACCCCTGAACGTACCAATGCTTCAAGTACAGCCTTACCACTATCTAATGACACCTCACGCTCTGCAGATTTACCACCAAGCAATACAGCAACTTTGCCGAATTTAGAAGCATTTGACACGTTTAGTTCCTTAAACTTATAAAATTTTCAATTTAGCCAAATCATCAAACGACGATTATTTTAAATAGAGCTGGTTCTGAGCAAGCTCAATTGAAATTGCTCCAACGTTACCCGCACCTTGAGTCAATAACAAGTCATTTGCTTGTAACACTTTTTGTATCACATTTGGCAAATTCCCTTCTACTGGATCAATCAAGATTGGTTCAACATCACCACGTAATCGGATACTTCTTGCCAGTGAGCGACTATCTGCACCAACAATCGGCTTTTCACCTGCAGAATATACTTCTAATAGCAGTAATTGATCGACTTGTGACAAGACATCAACGAAATCATCAAAACAATCACGTGTACGGCTAAAACGGTGAGGTTGGAACATCATCACAAGTCTACGATCAGGATGACTTGCTCGCGCAGCTTTAATCGTTGCTTCAACTTCTTTTGGATGGTGACCATAATCATCAACCAGTTTGACCGTTCCATCACCTAACTCAAATTCACCTTGAATTTGGAAACGACGCCCTACACCACTAAAACTTTCTAAAGCACGAGCGATTGCAGCATCAGATACACCTTCATCAGTTGCCACACCAATCGCAGCTAACGCATTAAGGATGTTATGCAAACCAGGCATATTAATGGTTAACTTGAGTGGCTCTTTGTTTTTACGAAGCACAGTAAAATGTGATTGCATCCCCTCTTGTACCACATCTACAGCACGAATATCGTTATCTTCGTTAAACCCATAAGTTAAAACAGGTCGACCAATACGTGGCATAATTTCACGAATATTTTGATCATCGCCACACACCACTGCTAAACCGTAGAACGGAAGCTTCTGCAAGAATTGAACAAAAGTATCTTTCAAAACATCGAAGCTACCACCATAAGTGTCCATATGATCAGCATCAATGTTGGTGACAATAGCGGCCATTGGTTCTAAATATAGGAATGAAGCATCAGATTCATCTGCTTCAGCTACAATATAACGACTCGCACCTAAAGCAGCATTTACTCCAGAGCGATTAAGCAAACCACCAATCACGTATGTCGGATCCATGTTTTCTTCAGCAAGCATACAGGTCACCAAACTTGTCGTAGTGGTTTTACCATGTGTGCCTGCAACCGCAATACCATGACGGTAACGCATCAACTCGCCCAACATCTCCGCACGACGCACTACAGGGATGCGTGTTTCAATCGCTGCTTTAATTTCTGGGTTTTCTTGGTCAATCGCGGTCGATACAACCAATACATTCGCACCGTTAATATTATCAGCAGCGTGTCCGATATGAACTTTAATGCCATTTTCTTCAAGCTGTGCAGTGGTTTTAGAGGCTTTAATATCCGACCCTGAAACTTTATAGCCTTGGTTTTTTAAGACTTCCGCAATCCCGCACATTCCTGCACCACCTATACCCACAAAATGAATATGTTTGATACGGCGCATTTCAGGAATTTTGATCAGGTTTTTTGCTTTATCAGCTGGGTTCGTTGAAGACATAATTTTCTCTAAAAACTTACAAATCTTGAATTAAACCAACCACACGCTGAGTTGCATCTGGTTGAGCTTGTTGACGTGCTTTAACAGCCATTTCCGTCAACAATGTACGGTTCATGAGTGGCAATAAAACTGCTTTTAATGAATCAGGAGTGAGTGTCGCTTGTGGACAAATTTTTGCAGCATTAATATCTGCTAGGAATTTGGCATTCGCGGTTTGGTGATCATCTACCGCACTTGGCAAAGGTACAAATACGGCTGCAACACCCGCGGTAGCAATCTCAGTAACTGTCAGTGCACCAGCACGACAGATTACTAGATCGGCATTGGCATAGGCTTCCGCCATATTTTCAATAAACGGTTGAACTTCTACCTGTAAATGATCAGGAGCATCGGCATAACGTGCCCGCGTGCTATCAGCATGATTTTGACCACACTGATGATAAACACTTAAAGGAACATCTAATTGTTTCAGTGCTTCGGGTACGCGCTCATTCAATGCTTGTGCGCCCAAAGAGCCGCCTACAATTAAAATACGAATAGGTTGATTGGCTTTTTCTCGCTCTTGATATCGCCAAGCAGGACTCAATATCGCAGAAATTTCCTTACGTACGGGATTACCTGTAGTCACGATTTTATGGTTTTCTGGAAATGTTTTCGGGAATGCCTGACAGACCGTTTTAGCAACACGAGCCAATTGGGTATTGGTGAAACCCGCTACTGCATTTTGCTCATGAATGATGACAGGAATACCAAGAATACGCGCAGCCAAACCACCAGGACCTGCAACATAACCGCCAAAACCAGCGACTGCATCTACGTTTAATCGTTTCATATAGCGCATTGCGCTAAGCGTTGCTTTTAAAATTTTAAAAGGGGCTTGCAGCTTACGGACGATTCCATTGCCACGCACACCCTGAATATCAATTTGATAAATTGGAATGTGGTGATTTTTAAGCAAGCGGTTTTCCATACCGGAAGGCGTTGCCAACCATGACACTTCGACACCTTGCTGTTGTAATTCCTGAGCAACTGCTAGGGCAGGAAATACATGTCCACCTGTACCTGCAGCCATCATCATGACATGTTTAGGTTGTTTATGCTGAGCTTGTGTCACGGTCTAATTCTTCAAATCTAAGAGCTAACAGAAAATTTTATATAAGGTATCAATTGTAATCACAATCGTATATCCATGAAAGTTTATTTACTTTTTTTCACGGACCCTTTAATTGTTTTTTTCATATGATTTCAGAGTTTAAACTAGATTTATTATGAGGTGTGCCTTTTTTATGTATTTTACCATTCGATCTAGTTTATAACGCACCAACATAATGATTAATGTGCACATTAAAAACCACCACAGCATTGGTTCTATTGTTCCTTCGTATCTGCGCTACCGCCATATTGGATATAAACTTATGTCTAAATGGTATGAGGCAATAGTTCTATTTATGATATTGCTATATCTCATTGAGATTCAGCTCGCGAATAAAAGGATTTTTAAACGCAAATGTCAAAAATATCATCTTATGACATTTGGATTATTTTGGCAGGCTACCTTGCTGCAATTCATGTCGGTAAACTTTCTGCTGTTATTCCAATTCTTCAAAAAGATTTAAATCTAAGTTTCACCCAAGCAGGCCTATCCTTATCACTGGTTCAAGGTGCTGGAATGCTATTTGCCCTGTGTATTGGTGCTGTATCTGAGAAAATAGGACTCAAAAAATGTCTTATTTTTGCACTCATTCTATTGGGGATGAGTAGTTTTGCAGGCTTATGGATTGATCATAGTGTTAGCCTTTATTTTTTTCGATTTATGGAAGGCATTGGATTTCTCACCATTAGTCTTTGCGCTCCCGCAATTTTAAAACGCCTAAGCACGCCTGAAACCATGAATTTTAAAATGGGGTTATGGAGTTCTTATATGGGAGTTGGGGTTAGTCTTGCTATTTTGACCATCCCTGTATTACTCGAATGGCTCAGTTGGCAACACATTTGGGCATTATTTGGTGCCTTGTGTTGGCTGGTTGCCTTGATGATTTACCATTTTTTACGTTATGACGATAAGCAAACCACTGTAACGACAAAGGCACTGAGCACATCAACCTCCAACTCTTTTTTATCTATTGTTAAAGCCACCGCGACCCATCCACCCATTCTCTGTCTAGCCGTTATCTTTGCTTGCTATACCAGTCAATGGATCACACTCACAGGTTTTTTACCCAGCTTGTATGTCTCATTCAATATGGATTTAAAGCTTGTAGGAATTTTGGTGTCAATGGTTGTGTTATCTAACTTAGGTGGAACCTTTGGCGCAGGCGTATTACTTCAAAAAGGCATAGCTCCTTTTAAATTACTTCAATTTAGTTTTTTAAGTCTAATTTTATGTAGCTGGGTTGTATTTTCACAACCCTATTGGTTGATTTTTGAGTTGCAATATTTGTGCGCTATTTTGTTTTCTTTTATCGGTGGCATTATTCCGACGACCGTCTTTGCCAATACGCTTAGATACGCGCCACAGGTCAATGCAGCAGCATCCAGTATGGGCTTAGTGCTGCAAATTTCTGCATGTGCGCAGTTCCTTGTTCCCCCAGCAACAGCAGCTCTCGTTTCGTCTTCTCACCAGTGGTCCAATGCCGCATGGGTTACCGTAAGTCTTTCCACCCTAGGACTATTGACCAGCTATTATTTATTTAAAATATATACGCAAAAAAAAGAGCCTATTTAGGCTCTTTTTTGCAGATCAACTAACGTCCAGTTTCTAAAACATCAAATAATGTATCTGCGATAGATGTACCAAATTGTGCATCTATTTCACGTATACATGTTGGACTAGTCACATTAATTTCTGTTACATAGTTTCCAATGACATCAAGACCAACAAATACTAGTCCCTTCTCACGCAAGAATGGTCCAACTTTAGCAGCAATCGCCTTATCATTTTCAGTCAACGGACGTGCTTCACCACGCCCACCAGCAGCAAGGTTACCTCGCGTTTCACCATTTTGTGGAATACGAGCTAAACAATATGGTATTGGCTCACCATTGACCATCAGAATACGCTTATCTCCATCCACAATTTCAGGAATATAACGTTGCGCCATAATCGGTTGCTGCCCCATTTGAGTCAACATTTCCAAAGTTGAACCGATATTTGCCCCTGCAGCAGTTAAACGGAAAATCCCCATACCGCCCATCCCATCTAGCGGTTTTACAATCACATCTTGATGTTCAGCAATAAACTCTCGGATTAAACTTTGCTGTGAAGTTACCAAAGTCGGAACCTGCAGTTCTGGAAATTGTGTAGCGAACAGCTTTTCGTTACAGTCTCGCAAACTTTGAGGTTTATTGATAATCCAGGAACCTTCACGTTCCGCTTGTTCCAGAATATAAGTTGTATAAACAAAGTTCATATCAAAAGGTGGATCTTTACGCATGAGTACAACATCGTATGCGGCTAAAGATTCTTTCTGTTTTTCACCAAGTTCATAGTAATGATTATAATCCTCAAACACTTTAAGTGGTGAGATCAAACCAAAAGCTTTGCCTTGATCGATATATAAATCTTCCTGAAGTGCATACCCTAACTCATGACCGCGACGTGCAGCAGCCCAAAGCATTGCCATGGTCGAATCTTTTTTGAGGTTTACATTTTCGATGGGATCCATCACCACAAGTACGCGCATGATCTGTTCTCTATTTTATCAATGAAGCGATTATAACGAAGTTTAGTGAACGATCTACTGATCTATCAAAGGATCAATTGTATAAATTCAGAGAAGCTCTTTCCTATTTCTGCTGAGCACTAGAATTTGGATTCATATCAAACTACTAAAAAAAATAATAAAAAACGGCGCAATGAGCGTCAGGAAAAATCCACTGAGAATTGCAATTTGTACATCTAATGGTGAACAATTGTTTTTTACAAAGGGTAAAGTCGAGTCCATCGCCGTGGCACCACATACACCAATGATTGGCTTTGGATAACGCTGACCTAATAAATACAACAATGCAATCGCATAAAACTCTCGTACAAGATCTGTAATCAAAGCAAAAGTTCCCTGCTCAGGTCCTAAAACTTTAGCAACTAAAGGACCAGAAAGAGAGAACCAACCAAATCCACTCCCCATCACAACGAGTTCGACAAAAGATTGAGTCATGATATGACTCGTCAAATAAGCCGCAATAAATAGTGCAATGATTGAAAAAAATGGCACTTTAATATGATTCATAGTGAGGGCTTGAATTTTAATCGTAGACAAATCCACTCCGATTAAAAAAATCAACACATACAATAGTATCGCGCTTAACATTTCCCCTGATAAAGTCTTGGGTAATAGCCAATATAGCCCCATCCCGATCAACACCATTCCAATCGCAATCAAGCATTCGGTAATAGGTTTGAGCATATCCTTGAATGATTTTTGGTGCTCAGCCTTAAAGTGGCTACGATTAAATAAAAGTCCAAAGGTAATCACACTTAACACTGTAGAATAAATAAAAGCTTCAATTAATATTTTTGAACCAAGATCTTTATCAAACAAGACACTGCCAAATTGAAAGCCTATAGAGATGAGGAGCAACCACACCAAAAACGTAATTTGACCAACCAATATATTGCGGACTTGAACGTTTGCAGCTTTACCTGTGCCCCAACCCAATATAAGAGAAATGAGAATAGGTAGAAGCGAAATTATTAAATTTTGAATCATATTTTTTGCTTTGTAAGAGAGAAATCAATCAAAATCATCCAGCGCTCACCAGCCTCAGCATTTGTGCCTTGATCTATTTTTCTAATAGGTGATACATAATGTGAAACTGCTGGATCGTGTACAGCAAAACTTTCAGAAGCTTGTCTCAACGTAAATTTTTGATAAATATTATAATTATTTACCTCATCTAAACGCTTATTTCTTTCCTGAGGTGATGCAATAAAGTTTTCACCTCCTTCAATGTTATTGCTCCTATAAAACAAATGAGCAAATGTGAATGGCTCACCATCCTGATGAAAACAATTAGGCGAACTAATTCCTAGCTGATCGGCATGAGTTGAACGCAGTTTGACAAAATGGACACCCACGTAAATTGGCAGATAGGCATTTTCCAAACCAAAAGTAAGTTGATAATCATCTACAATCAAATCATTAAGATATTGCGTAGATTTAGCTTCTTGGCTCAACGCGTTAAAATAACGAATCGACTGATGCTCGGGATTGTTCCCTCCCTGATCATATCCAGATAACTCCTGCCCTATATTATCACGCACTGTCGGCAACCAAATAGGCTTAAGATCTTTTTCCCAAGGTAAAATTAAGGCATTTCCGTATCTTCTAAACCTTTGAGTATGTGTAGGTGCAAAAGGATCTTTTTCAAGTTTTTCAAACTCTTTAGCTAGTAATAGTTTAGAAAATCCACCTCTATAGATTTATAATGTAGATACCCTTTTGCTTTGAAGGTATTCTTCAAATCAATTTCTTGATGTTTTATAGCAGTCAAATTGCTATACGATTCAGTATTAGCGTCTAATTGATCAAGCACAATTAATCCTTAAGAATAACTAAATAAATATCATAGTTACGCTAAAATTATTACGTTTTTATTAAGGTTTACTCACAAAATAATATTACTATTTCAAATTAAATTATTAAGAAAAATTACAAAATTATTGTTACAACTTCAAATACAAGTTACATCAAACGTTAACATCGTTGAATAAAACTAACAGGACTTGCTATTCCAACAATAGGTACAAGTCCATGATTAAAATAATTTCTACACTCTGTTTACTCACTATCAGTTCAATTACTTTAGCAGCAGGCAATCCTACACGAGTCGGTGATGTACTCGGTCGAGACCTCGACGTTCCACTCGTTGGTGCATTAGGGCATACAGGTGTATATGTAAGTTCAAACAATATTGTTCAAGTCATGAACAAAACGGCATATGTAGATGTGATTGAATATGTCAGCTTAAGTGGATTTAAAACTACAAAATATTGGGGAGCAAAGGCCAAAACAAGTTTTGGATATAAATCTCCTTACTCATCTGCTGCTAATCAAATCACTGCGATTTCAAATCAGCAACGACCTCATGTCGCTTACACGCTGTATTCAGCAACACCGAACCCAGCTGTGCAAGTCTGTTCACAATATAACTCCAATGGTGCTTGTAGCAAATATACATGGCAAAAGGGAACGTTCCGATGTGACAGCTTTACGAAATGGCTCTACACTCAGACGGGTAATGGTAATCTAGGAGGAAGCACACCGCGTGGAACTTTCAACAGTAGCTTACTCACAATTACACGAGTGTAAATAAATCATTCCATTGGATTGCCTTCACATCTCTGATGTTGAAGGCAACGACAGCTTAATATTATGAATAAGAAAAATATTTTTTTGGTTATTTTGATCTTCGTGATCTGTGCAGTAATTTTATGGGTGTATTTGAAATCGACAGCAGATACGACTCAAAGTATATCAAATCAAAACAATAATACTTCAACGTTAAAAAGCAATGAAGATCGCTCGACTAGCATGTCTGAAAATAGTGCAGATATGAAACTCAACACTAACCTACCCGTATGGGCAAAAAAGTTACTTCAACTTGATCAATCTGCTGCGAATCGAGAAGAAAAAATACATGATTTAATTCAGCTCCTTGAACAAAACCAGCATGATGAAAATGCAATAGAAGAAATCCTGACTCAACTTACTTCTCTCAATCCTTTAGAAGCAACTGAACAAATTTTGCCATTTCTAACACATCAAAATCCTAAAATTCAAAGCTTAGCGATAGGCGCACTGAATAATGCGATGTTGCTGACTGATCGAGAACATGAACTCAAAAAATCCTTACCTGAAAATGATTTGATTCGACAGAAAATTAGTCACGCTTTAGAGCAACGTTTTCAGGATCCAAATTTAGATCCAAAGGTTAAACAAGTTCTTATTTCTAGCCTACCGCATACCGCATCTGTCCAAACTCAGCACAATCTTGCACAAGAACTTCTTCAACAAAATTCTATCTCACCAAACGAAGCACAATTTCTTTCTCAATATCTGCTAAATGGTCAGGGAAATAACACAACTTTAGAACAACTTGCGCATAAAAATCCGAAGATGATTGAAGACATTATTGCGATTTTAAATATTCAAATTGTCGACCAACCCGCCATAGTTGAAGTTCTGAATAATGATCAAAAAAAGCAACTACATGATTTTATCTTACAACATCCACCAAACTCGAAAGATGAAAGCTATGGATATAAAAATGATATATGGCGATTTTCTTTAAACCAACTTCAACAATAAATAAGAGTTAGACTGGTTTTATATGAATATTTTTCAAGCTTATAATTACATAAAATTTACATTTAAAATAATTAAATAACTTCTCACTCCTATTTTAACTATAAATCAACATAGATTTAATACATTAATATTTTTTATTTTAAGCTAAATTAATATTACATTTTAATCATTCATGATTTCATTTTCTTAATCGTGATGACTAAATATTTAGCACTCCAATAATCATAGCTATAAATTTAATGAGGGCATTATGAAAATAGTATTAATTGGTGCAACAGGCATGGCAGGTTCTCGTATTCTTGAAGAGCTTGTTTCACGTGGACACTACGTCAAAGCGATTGCGCGTAATACAAGCAAAATTTCAGATACAGAGCGTGTTTTAACTGTAGATTTAGATTTAAATGATCAAGAAGCACTTGTAAATGAGCTGAAAGGTCAAGATGCTGTAATTAGTGCAGTACGTTTCCAAGGTCTTGATATCAATTCACTTCTTAATGCTATTCGTGAATCAAAAGTTAAACGTTATATTGTTGTTGGTGGCGCTGGCGGTTTAACTGTACCAAATCAAAATGTGCGTGTAATCGATACAGAGGACTTTCCTGATGCATATAAAGCTGAGGCGGAAGCAGGCATTCAGTTCTTT
The DNA here is from genome assembly GCF_056779765.1 of Acinetobacter sp. 24-47-62. NCBI lineage: Bacteria > Pseudomonadati > Pseudomonadota > Gammaproteobacteria > Moraxellales > Moraxellaceae > Acinetobacter > Acinetobacter sp. 24-47-62. Next base: position 129,055 of record NZ_JBWYIN010000002.1, on the reverse strand, counting down.
GATAAGTTAAAACAAGTGGACGACATTGACTGGACTTTTATTGCTCCTGCAGCGGAATTCGGTCCTGGTAAGCGAACTGGTGAATATCGCTCTGGTAAAGATGAACTTATCGTTGGTGAAGAAGGCAGTAAAATCTCTGCAGAAGATTTCGCAGTAGCGCTCAGTGATGAGCTGGAAAATAATAACCATATTCAAGAGCGCTTTAGCGTAGGTTATTAATATTCAATAATATAATAAAAAAGGAAGCTTAAGCTTCCTTTTTTATTATATATTTCACTCTATGAGATATTTTAAATAAATGAGATGAATGAAATCTAAAGAGGTTATAATATTCATATAAATAAAATTTAAAAATTAGTCTTTTCATGAACTATCTTGAGTATTTTTTATATATTTTCACTGTCATTATTATGATTGCCACTCCAGGCCCGGTTATGATTTTGGTGGCCAGTGCAGGCGCAAAAGGTGGTTATCGAAAAGCATTACAAACCATTTTAGGCACTAATGTTGCCTCACTATGTTTAATTGCGCTTTCAATTCTTGCACTTAAGGGTGTTCTTCATTTTAATGAGCATATTTTCAACATCATCAAAGTCCTAGGATGTCTTTATATTGGCTATTTAGGTTTTGAAATTCTTAGAGAAACTTTTCAGCACAATCAAACTGCCTCTTCAAAGATCAAACCTATCGATGGCGGTTTTTCCAAAGGGTTTTTAGTTGGAATTTCCAATCCAAAAGATATTATTTTCTTCACTGCTTTTTTTCCGCAGTTTATTCAAATTACACCAAATATAGATTTAAGTTTGTCGCTGTTAATCATCACATGGATTCTTCTAGATTTTGTCGTACTATCTTTGGTCTATTTAGGTTTTAACGCTATTTCTCAACAACGTATTTATTCAAAAATCTTAGCCTTGTGTGGCGCGATCTTCATTAGCATTGCTGGGTATGGGTTACTCCACACAGCGCTCTTTTATGAGTCACTTTAACTTATTTAAACTAAAATTTATGAATGAATTTATTCCCGGGGTTTCTAATGATGCAACCCGCCATGATCGTCTTTTATTCAGAAGATAAAAATCATTGATTAGATGATTCTTGCCTGCGATCAGGTTATGCATTTGATATACCCCACCGTGGCAAAATCGTCCTTGAGTGATGAGGTTACAAGAACTGAATGAAAAGTTGGGCATAACGTAAAAATGTAATTTGTGTGATGCAGATAAGAATTTCGCATAACGTGTATTATGTTAATTTTAGAGAAACTATTACAAATATAATATTACTTTTGCATTCTCAAATAAGCCGTTATATTTCTTAAAAAATCTATAAAGAACTGTTATTGCTGATTATTATTTTTTAAATTAGGCCGAATTTTATAAATATTATTTTGGAGTTCAAAAATATGACTGAGAGCTTTTCCTATCAGTAAAATATTCTCTCTATTTTCTAGTGATGGATCCGATTGAATCTTACTAGGAATACTGTCTAATAATATTGCGGCTTGATATAAATCATCATTTATTTTTTTTAATTGATCCATTTTTCTCTTCTATAGATGTTGGTAAGGATCCCAATCATATTACATTGAGATCCTGATTTATTAGACCGTGGTATATATTGTTTTAGCTTCTCTAGTTTCTGAACTAAAAAGGTTTAATAATCTATTCGATGATGGCACAGGAAGATTTGGTGGATTCCAGTCACCTGTAGTGATGCATGTATTTAAAGAGTTTCCACACTCTGACATTCCACCGCTACCAGCAGACCCATAGACATCAATACAGTCTGCATAATATTCTGCACACAATTCTTTAGTTAAATAATATGAAGGCGTTGTAGGATCATATGCAAGAGCAAGACTACTAGTCATTATTGTACTAATTAAAACTATTTTTTTAATAACATAAGAAAACCAACTTTATTGTTAATTTGATATTTAAATATAGTTTATTAAAAGTTAAGCATTATTAAAATTACTTAAATCAAACATATTTTTAAATAAATTTACTTCTATTTAACATAATAGGCGTTATGCGAAATCAAAAATAGTAGATAAGGATCCTATTTTGACCTTAATACAAAACGTAACATTTTGATTTAAATTAAGAAAATATAAATATTTTAAGAAATATTTTTATATAATATCTCTTCAATGAAAGAAGCTTTTACCTTTCTATAATCATCTTCTTCAAATCCAATACAGTCGATTTTTAACTGATTATATTGATCTACTAAATGTGGTGAAGAAATTAAGATATCTCTAAAAGTTAGAAAATTTAAGTACAAAGAATCTTCAGTAATAACTTGAAATGCTATATCTTTCTCAGAGTTAATAGCTTCTAGCATGCAAAGATCATTTGTTCTTAACGTATTGCCTTTCTCTCTAAAATTTAATTTTTTTAATAAATTTATAGATTTTTTAAACTCTTTTCAGGGATACAAACTAAAATATCGAGATCACCCTTAGAATATGCATTAGGTATTGCTGAAGATACTATATGCTCAACTCTAGCATTTGGAAGTAATCTTATAATTTTCTTTTCATATTCATTAAAAAGAATTTTCAATTCATCTTGATAAGCACTTGCAGGAAAAAATTTCATTATTCTAAAAACTAACTATTAATTCAGAAATACTTTATCAAACATAAAAAATCTAATAATTTTTTTATGTTTGATTTATTTAACATAAAATCTCTTATGTGAAATATATTAAAACAATAACTAAAGAAATTAGGTGTTCTTTTAAAGAAAAATGAGTAATCAAATTAAATGAGTATTTTTTAATCAACCATGTAATCCATGGTGTACATTGTTTCTAGTATTTGTCATCTTGGATGTAATTATTCGTTCTTTTATTATAAATAAATATAGAGCAGGAAGTTCTAGAAAATAAGATATGGATAAACAGGGAATGTTAAACGTCCAGCACCATTAAGCCTCTTATTAAAAAGCCCGACATGATGTCGGGCTTTTTAATAGAAATAATTACCAACGGCTCAATCTACCATTGTACAACATATCATTGATCTCACTTTGAGTTCTCCATGAACATTGGACAGTCGGATATTGATCCCCTCGATTAGAATGATAATCTCTATGGCGATCAGCAACTCTGTCACAATCAGCGATTTTATTATAAGGTCCACCTATTAGATGCCAAGTCTCTCCATGAGAATTATGTTTACATAATAGGAACAAGGGCTTATTAGCAAATACCAGAGTAGCTAATGAAGCTAATAATCCCCCAATAATAATTTTTTTTAATTTCATAATTAATTTCCTTTTTTAATCTACTCTTAATTATAATATAATAATATTTTTTAAAACACAAAAGGTATTTTCAGGTGATATTATGAGAAATATATTATATTTATTCTTATGTATGTCTTTTACACTAATAACTAATGCTGCTTATGCATCAGATATTAATGATAAAAGTGAAATAATTAAGAAAATTAATTCTTGGTTAACTGAACATGTCGTAGATGAATTTGTAGAAGATAAAAAAGTTCCACAAGAAACATTTTATAGTAGTGCTGCTATAAACGTTGATGTGATGATGGTTGGACAAAGACTGAAGTATGATTATGATCGTCCAGTTTATGTTGAAGCCTATGATAATATTAAATGGTCAGACATGAAAAAAAATAATAATGGTAAATATTTAACAATTAATAAGGAAAATGTTAATGGGTTCTTGTTTTTTAAGAAACCTAACATAAAGTTGATAAAAGTAAATACTTATAAATCACCCCGTCCAACAAGAGAAGTTACAGATACAATAGAATTCCCTTTAACGAAAAAAGTTAGTAAAAGTGAGATTAATAAACTTGAACTACTGTTAAGTCAGTTAGCTAATAGTAAATAAAAAAAATGATGTGATTATTCAATTACCACTATTTCTATAGACTTTCTTTTAATTAGATAGAATGAGAATTAAAGAAAGATATTTCATAATAGAGTAGTAAGGCGTATGATCCTCGTGAAAATCATTTTTATATTATTTGGTTACTAAAAAATCCTGTTTTAACTCATTTCTATTAGTCACCAATCTAACTACTAGAAAGCTTATATTTTTAAGAAATAAATATTGTTAAACCTTTAGATAAGGCTCAGATCATGAAAATTTATAGCTTAGCTTTAATTGCTATTTTTTGTTCATCTACTTACGCAAAAAAAGTTGATAGTTTTTCTTCATTACAAGATGCTCATGAGGTTATAGACGAAGCAGGGCTCTATACCCAAGAAATAGTAGGTAATAATATCCGAGCTGATCTTTTTTCATTTGAGAGTTCAGGATGTTCAACTAGTTATTCAATAATGTTTACTGATAAAGATCGTAGTGGCAATAATGGAAAATATCTGCGAGAAATTTCTATAGATTGGACAAGAGCTAGTGTGAGAGGAGATGGATATACGATTAATAAGCTTTATGTTGGTCCTGTAAAATATTCACAATATACTTTATTAAATGGATGGAAGTTAGATCCTACAAGAACAGGCGGTGCTGCTATATGGTACGTAAAAGATAGTCATGCTAAAAAGATGAATGCAGCTCTTGATTACTTACATGAAAAGTGTAAATACAAATAAACTACCGGTGATGCTATGAGTTTTTACAAAAAATTATCTTCTACATTCCTAGGGATAACCTTAATCTGTGGTGCAGCATATACAAATGCACAAGATACTAGATATACATTTTGTCGTTCTCTAATTACAGAAAGTGCTATATCTTGGGATAAATCATTTTGGGTTGTATCTTCAGTTTTCCGTAATAACTTGAGTATATCTCGCTCAGATATTGGAATAAAAAATAGTTTTAATTCTTTTATTGAAGCTGAATTTGGTGGTCAAGCCCGTATGGCTATTTGTTTTCATGAAGATGATTATCAAGATGCATTAGATGAACGAAATAATCTCATTAGTGAATATAGAAATAGTGATGAAGATTATAAAACTGTACATTGGTCATATCGTGGTGATTAAAAGAGATTATCTAAATAACTATCACTTTCTTAAATATTTTTAATTAGATTTTGATCGAAAATACTAGGTATCCACCAAAATTTTAGACATACATAACTATCTTCTTCAGGGGTTTTTCATAATCTAATGAAAAACCTTTTAAAATCATAAAATTAGAGCAAGTTGTATCCAGTTTGGATGAACCGCCAACTTTTAATGATTTGATTAGGCGAATAATTACGTTAACTATCTGCAATATTTTATCTATTCTTTAATTAGACGACTTTATCAAAAATTGATAAGTGGATTTACTTAATCCTCTTGATTTAATATCAAACCTTATTCGAATTTTTATACATGAAAAAAAGCTCAGCCATAGGGTTACTGAGCAAAAGAGAAAATTTTAATAATCTTTTCATATTAGATTCATCATTTTTAAGTAAGAATAATACTTCCTGAACAGGATGCAGACGAGTCATTAAAAACTAGATAAATAATAGATGAAGATATTATATATTATCTAAAAATATGAGTGTATTTTATCATCACCTAGAGGTCAATTAGAATAGAAATGAAAAATTTTAGCGTTAATGATTTAGATTTATTGATTGAAAAATATCGAAAAGCAGACAAAGAAGTAAAGAAAATCCTAATCGGTTATAAATTATTTGGTGAATTAATGAATGATTCTAAATTTCATGAAGAAGTTATCAATTCAGCATTAAGTACTACGAAAAGAAAATATAAGAAAATAAAAATAAGAATCACAACAGATGAATATCAGCTGGATTTTGAATAAAGGTAAGCTAAGTATCCAATACTCAAATTCTCTTAAATTATCCAAAAATTTGTCCGCAGAAATTGGGGATGGATTTGATTCCGAGAGGCATATATCTTATAGGGAATTGCGGTTTTTGATCACTTTTTAACCATTTTTATTGGCGAAAAATGACAAATATGCTCAAAAAGAAACTGAGATGTTTCAAAGTCGGTTTTTTGCTGTTTTTTGGGGTGGGTGGGAATTTTTAAGTTATTGATTTTAAATCATTATTTTAGTTTCATTTCGCATAACGACCATTATGTTAAATGAGGCGGATTTATTTAATCCGCTTACCATTTTTATCGATGATTATTTCACCATCTTCTTTAGTAAAAGCACCTATTTGAGGTGCAGATAAAATATCTAAAACGAGTTCAGATGGTCTACAAAGTTTTACACCGATCTCAGTTACTACGAATGGACGATTAATCAAAATTGGATACTCAAGCATAAAATTAATGAGCTGTTCATCTGTCCAGTGTGGCTGATCCAATTTATGAGTTTCAAAAGGTTCTACATTTTTACGAATAGCTTCATGTACAGAAAGACCTGATTTTTCAATTAAATTAATCAGTTCTCTCTTGCTCGGAGGGTTGAGAAGATACTCAATAATTTCAGGTTCCTCTCCGGTATTTCGAATTAAAGCCAGTGTATTTCTTGATGTTCCGCAAGCAGGGTTGTGATAGATCTTAACTTTTGATGACATTGGATTAACTCAAAGCTTAGTAATATTGCATTTATATATGGATATGCGTATATTCGCAATAGCATATATTGGAGTGTAGATGATGGATCAAGCAGATTTCTTTAAATGCCTATCTGACCCGACACGTCTAGATATTTTAAAAATTATTTTAGCAAGACAAAATGTATGTGTTTGTGAAATCACAGAGATATTACAACTGAGCCAACCCAAAATTTCTCGTCACTTGGCTTTACTCCGTAACCTCTCAATTTTGCTAGATGAGCGCAAGGGACAATGGGTGTATTACCGATTAAATCCTGATTTACCAGAATGGGTAAATGCAGTGCTCAATGTCTTAAATGATGAAGTACTGAATAAACCTGCAAGCAACTTATCTATCTCTATGCAATGCGAGTAATTCAATGTCCGGATCAAAGCTCTCATTCTTAGATCGAAATCTAACGCTATGGATTTTTATTGCCATGGCATTAGGAGTAGGTATTGGTGTATTTTTTCCTCAAGCATCTGTGGTACTCGATCAATTAAGCATTAATTCAGTGAATATCCCTATCGCAATAGGGCTTATTTTGATGATGTATCCACCACTTGCCAAAGTAGACTATGCGACTTTGCCTAAAGTCTTTGAGGACAAGCGAACCCTTACATTATCTCTCGTTCAAAACTGGCTAATAGCACCTTGCTTAATGTTTGGTTTGGCAATCATTTTTTTACATGCCTATCCTGAATACATGACTGGCCTAATTCTCATAGGCTTAGCCCGATGTATTGCGATGGTCCTCGTCTGGAACGATCTGGCATGTGGGGATAATCAATATGTCGCTGCCTTAGTCGCGTTTAACAGTATCTTCCAGATCTTATTCTTTAGTACTTATGCCTGGTTATTCTTAACCTTCTTACCACCATTCTTTGGGGTAGAAGCACAAATCATTAATGTGAGCTTTTGGACAATTACCCATGCTGTTCTTATTTATCTAGGTATTCCGTTCTTACTTGGGTGTTTAACCCGACTGATTTTGGTTAAAAAGAATGGTTTGGCTTGGTATCAGGATAAATTTATCCCAAAGATTAGCCCAATCAGCCTTATTGCCCTTTTATTCACGATTGTAGCCATGTTCAGTCTTAAAGGTGGTGAAGTGATTAGCCTTCCTCTAGACGTGCTTAGAATCGCTATTCCTTTGACAATTTACTTTGTTGCGATGTTCTTCATCAGCTTCTTTATGAGTAAGTGGATGGGCAATGATTACCCTAAAACGACTGCTATTTCCTTTACTGCGGCAGGCAACAATTTTGAATTAGCACTGGCTGTAGCGATTGCCACTTTTGGATTAGCTTCACCTGTAGCTTTCACAACCGTGATTGGTCCGCTTGTTGAAGTTCCTGTATTGATTGCTTTAGTGACAGTGTCGCTATGGCTTAGAAAAAAAGTGTTTAAAGAGGCATGAGTCGAATGAACCTACCAAATATTGATCCTAGTCTTTTAGAAAAACCGACTTTAGAAAAAGTTCAGGCAAAGAACCTTAAACATCCACCAAGAATACTGCTTTTGTATGGCTCAAATCGTGATAGATCATATAGCCGTTTAGCTGTTCAGGAAGCTGGTCGAATTCTTGAATATTTTGGTGCGGAAGTGAAAATCTTCCATCCAAAAGGGCTACCCCTCCCTGAAGATGGTGATATGCAACATACAAAGGTTAAGGAACTCCATGAACTCTTAGCATGGTCAGAAGGCATGGTGTGGTGCTCTCCTGAGCGTCATGGCTCAATGAGTTCGATATTGAAAGCTCAAATTGATTGGATTCCATTAGCAGCGGGTGCAATCCGTGCAACGCAAGGTAAAACCTTAGCTGTAATGCAAGTGTGTGGAGGTTCGCAATCCTTTAATGCTGTAAATCAATTACGTATTTTAGGGCGTTGGATGCGTATGATCACGATACCAAATCAGTCCTCAGTCCCTAAAGCATTTCTAGAGTTTGAAGAGGATGGTCGTATGAAGCCTTCTTCTTATTACATGAGGATTGTCGATGTGATGGAAGAACTTTATAAATTTACGCTTTTAACCAGGGGACAGTCCTCATATCTCACAGACCGTTACTCTGAACGTGTAGAAAGTGCAGAAGAGCTTTCAAAGCGTGTGAATCAAAAGAGTATCTAGATTTCCTAAAATTAACATAATACACCTTATGCGAAATGATTTTTTATTAAATACAAATCAATAACTTATATCAATATAAAAAACCCAGACCTATAGATCTGGGCTTTTTTATAGATTCTTCAAGTTCCACGCTTATTTATTAAGCAATGTTTCACATTAATATTAAGTAGAACTTTATAAGACTTAGATTCCGTACTTCACACGGTACGCTTCCATTTTCGCTAAAGCATCTTTGTCGCCTTTAGCATCTAAGTAATCCATTAAATCTTTCATTGTGATAAGCGCATGTACAGGAATTTCAAGCTCTTTTTGAACTTCTTGAATCGCAGACAATTCACCCTGACCTTTTTCTTGACGGTCAAGCGCAACCAATACACCGGCGATTTGCGCGCCTGCATTTTTTAAAATGGTCACAACTTCACGAATGGCTGTACCCGCAGTGATCACATCATCAATGATCCACACTTTTTTACCTTCTACCGAAGCACCCACAAGCACACCACCCTCACCGTGATCTTTAGCTTCTTTACGGTTGAAGCCCCAAGGTACACTTACACCGTAGTTTTGTGACAATGCTACAGCCGTTGCAGCTACAAATGGAATCCCTTTATATGCAGGGCCAAATATCACTTCAACGTGTTCGCATTTAGTTAACTTTGCTGCATAGCCAGAAGCTAAGCCAGTTAAGGCTTCACCGTCATTTAACAAACCGGCGTTAAAAAAATAAGGACTCACACGACCTGATTTTAAAGTAAACTCACCAAATTTAAGCACACCACGTGATAATGCCAGTTCGATAAAAGCTTGTGGATTAAATGCCGCTTGCGCTGTCATGAGGTGCTCCATTTATTAAATTGAGGTTAAACTCGAGCATGATACCAAAGAGTAGCTATCCTAGTGATCAAAAAATTTTACGTGTCGTATCAATCAACGTAAATGGTCTTCGTTCTGCAGAAAAAAAAGGAATTTTTGACTGGATGGCAACTTCAGATGCCGATGTCATTTGCATGCAAGAATCCCGTATTACACACGAACAATGGACAGATAAATTTAAGCCAGAAGGTTGGTATACACACCTATTCCCAGCTGAGCGTCCTGGCTATGCTGGTACCGCAATCTATAGTCGTTTGCCGTTTATCTCAGTTACCGATGGTCTGGGTTTTGAATTGGCTGATTCACAAGGTCGTTTTATCTCAGCAGAATTTGATCTAGGCTTAGAGAAAACAGCTCATATTTGCTCACTCTATTTACCATCAGGTTCTTCTGGTGAAGAAGCACAAGCACGTAAAGATCACTTCCTAAATGAATACAAGCAGATCTTGAAACAATGGCGTGATGAAGGTAAATCTGTGATTGTTTGCGGTGACTACAATATCGTACATAAACGCATTGATATTAAGAACTGGTCAGGCAATCAAAAAGCTTCAGGTTGTTTACCACATGAACGTGCATGGCTCGATCATATTTATGATGATTTAGGCTATGTCGATACCTTCCGTGAAGTGCGTAAAGAAGCAGAACTTTATTCATGGTGGTCAAACCGAGGACAAGCCCGTGCCAAGAACGTGGGTTGGCGGATTGACTATCAAGCTTGCTCACCAGATTGGAAAGATCGTACTGTGAATGCATGGGTATATAAAGAAACGTGGTTTAGCGATCATGCCCCTGTCATTATCGATTATAAAATTTAGTGCCGTGCAAACTGAGTGAACAACTGTTTACTAAATGCACGCTAATTGCTCACAAATCTTGTCGTGTTAACGTATTTTTATTCCGACTAATTCAGTGCATTATTGTCGCACGGCACAGGGACATGTCAGGATGACAATAGGGATTGGAAGCCGTAGGATGAAAAGAAAATAAATTTCGGTTTATTTTCCAAGGATGAAGACATTGGACGTTGAATTGAGACCCGCATGATCAGGATGATTTAATGCGGGTTTTCTCTATTTAAAAGATCAATACAAATTTTAAGATAAGAAATTTTCCACCATTTTATTGATAACCACCATGAAGCCACACTGTAGATTTCAAACCTATTTAAAATATTCTGATCACATTTATGTTTTTGCGTAAATTTTGCTAAGCTCTAGACTGATCACAATGAATAAGACTGTTAGAGATGATTAAAGTTTACGGCATTAAAAATTGCAACTCGATGAAAAAAGCATTCGATTTACTCAATGAGTTGGGGCTTAGTTATGAGTTCCACGATTATAAGAAACAAGGTATTGATGCTGAAACAGTACAAAAATGGCTAAATGATCTTGGTGCTGAACTTGTCCTCAATAAAAAGGGAACGACTTGGCGTAAATTGTCTGAGGAAGATCAACAAATTGCCCTTGCATCTGAACAGGGTTTGATTGAAGCACTGACTACACATACGAGCCTTATTAAAAGACCAGTGATCACTACTGAATCAGGCTATGTAGTAGGTTTTGATGAGAATGCGATAAAAGCATTAAAGAAATAAGAAATAAAAAAAGCCGAGCAACTACTCGGCTTTTTTATGAATCTTAAATTAGTTCACGCGTACCCAAGTTTGGTTACGACCAAGCGCTGATACGCCGATGAAACCACGAAGTTCGAGCTTTTGACCACCGTCTTTCAATGAACCCTTCAATTTGTAAGTTTTTCCAGATTGTGGGTCTAAGATTGAACCACCATCGTAATTCGTTCCACCTACATTTTTAAGACCCTTCACAATGGTTAAACCTTTTAAAGATTTCTTGTGATAGGGACCTTCACAGTTCGTACATGAATTTTCTTGACCCGGTGTGACAACACTCTGAATCGTTGCATTCAATGTTCCGTTTGGCTGTTCAGTGAATTTTACAAAAGCTTTAGCTTTTTTAGTTTTCTCATCAATCGTATTCCACACGGTACCATTGAGTGGATCTGCAGCATTTGCAAATACTGCTGAAGCGAGTAATCCTAACGCTAGTGCAATTTTTTTCATTGTTTTTTGTTTCCCTTGCTGAATTGACTTTAATATTATTAAAAATTGATAACATTTAAGCAATTTTTGAATGTGACTATTTAGTGTACCATTGTAATGCTGTGTGCTGATAATAAACATAATTTCATTAATATGGAAAAACAATGAAGATCAATCCGGTTTTGAAACAATACATAACAGAGTCTTTTTTAAAAACGAGTCTTCGCTTTCCGAGTCGCTTTAATCTTCCCCCCACCGTACTTCGTGTTGCCTTAGAGCAGATGACGCGTGTTTTTCCACAGTCCAAAGATGTCAGTATTCGAAAACTAAGAATCGCAGGTATTCGTGCCGAAGAAATTTTGCCTCAACCTGAAACGACTCAGCTCATTTTTCACATTCATGGTGGCGCATTCTTTTTAGGATCGTTAAATACACATCGCGCATTGATGACTGAAATGGCACTTCGGACTCAAATGCAAGTGCTACATATCGATTACCCTCTTTCACCTGAACAACGTTTCCCCGATCTCGGAGAAGCAATCTATGATGTGTACCAATTATTGGTAGAGCAAGGTGCTCAACCGAAAGATATTATTTTATCTGGCGATTCTTGTGGTGCCAATTTAGCACTTGCACTGGCTTTACGTTTAAAAGAAGAAAATCCAAAACTTCTTCCAAGTGGCTTGATTTTAATGTCACCCTTTCTTGACTTAACTTTGACCAGTGAATCTCTACGCTACAATCAAAAGCATGATGCTTTATTGTCAATTGAAGCTTTAGAAGCAGGCATAAATCATTATGTTCCTAAAGGTGTAGATGTCTCAATTCCCGAAATTTCCCCAATTTTTGGAGATCTCAAAGGATTGCCACCGACATTGGTTCAGGTGGGTTCAAAAGAAATTTTGTTAGACGACTCTACGCGATTTGAAGAAAAGGCTAAAGCAGCTGGAGTAGATGTTGAGTTTAAGTTATACACCGGTATGTGGCATAACTTCCAAATGTTTAGCGCTTGGTTTGATGAAGCAAAGCAAGCTTTGACCGATATCGCAGAGTTTGCCCATCGTTTGGATAAAGACTGATTGAATCAAAACTGAAGTAAACATAAAAAAGAGTAGCGTAAGCTACTCCTTTTTTATTCATTTAGAATAAGTATGAGACACCAAATCCACCATGATAACTTCGATCGGATCCACTTAGGTCTACACCGATGCTTGCATCTAACTGCGCACGATCATTCAAGGCATAGATTAAACCAGATGCCAGTCCATACTCTCGCTCTTGGCTTTCTTTCTTGGTAAATACTGCTTCAGAATAGCCCGATAAATTACCCACGATTTTATAGCCAATTGTCGGGACAGCAGTCACAGACCAATCACTATTTTGAGCTGAATAGAACATTCCTATTCCTGTCGTTACAGTATCGTTATATTGATACTCAACAGATGATCCCAAGGTATAAATATCATCAACATGGGTAAAACGATCATTTCCTGTTGCGATTTTAGCTTGTGCCAAAATTGCCATTTTCAGTTGATCATCTTGTAAGTCAACGTGATGCTTAATCCCAACAGAAACATCACCTAAACCATCATGGTCATCAGTTCGATTTTGGATTCGGGTCCGCTCCCACGCTGGGCCATCCCAACCCAATTGAAGCTCAGTATTCTTACTCAATCCCGTACGCAACAGGACATCAGCATTGAGTCGCAATGATTTATTTTTAAAACCATTTTCAGTAATTTCAACATACTGTGCAGTTGGAAGTCCCTGCTCCCATGCCAATTGACCTACGGGCGTAATGCCTGTGCTGAAACTCGTACCAGGTCGATCGAAGGCAAAATCTGCAGCCATCGCACTTACACTCGCGGTTGAGCAAAGTATCAAGCTCAGTTGTTTTAATTTTGTCATGGGGCACCCAAATTAATTTAATTCTTTCGTCATTTTTGCGCCACGGCTACGTAATAACTCGAGTGTCTCACGTTCTTCCGGTAAAGCCTGTGACCAATCAATGGTATCAAAATCGCAGTCGAAAAATAAATCACTAATTGAACTCAGAATGGTATTCCCCTCTTCATCTTTGGTATTAGGATCAACTTGATGATCAAGTAAGCGTTGAACTGCAGGCACACATGCAGCACTCGCAGCATCCCAAAGTGGGCCGTAACATTCCTCTGCATCCCATAAATGGAAATTAGCTTTCGCTGCAATCAGTGCATCTAGAATATCAAGATGTACTTGTAATTTCTGTTGTTTTTCTTCTGTTGAAAGCGCATTTCCTTGCTCATACGCTTCACAAATTTCTTCCCACCATTGAAATAAAGTGTCTGACCACACAGAAACCGCAGGGCCTTTCTCTCCTGCGATAAAGTTTGGATCTAAACCTTCTGCTAACAGGCGCTGTACCTGTGCTAGGTCTAATTCTTCTAAGGCCTGTAAAAACACTTGTTGATGTGCTGTTAGCATTTACTTTCTCTACTATTTATCTATAACGACATTATGCCTAATAATGCAGATCATTATTCAATTAAATAAATCAAAACTGTTCATTCAAAATTTTATTCAAAAAAAAAGCCCCGAAGGGCTTTTTGCTATTCCACATCCACTTCATCTTCTTTCAGTTGGATGGGCGCTCCACGAGGGTTCTCTTTTTTCTCGAATACATGTTCAAGACTACGCTTTAATCGGTCAATCGCACCATGAATCGCTGTGTCGATATTATGACCTCTGTGATTGACCACGACTGGTTTTAATCCAGCTGGGCGAGCTTCGATCATACATTGAATATCGTCTGCACCGCCTTTATGGGCATTTTCATCACTTAAATGAACCGAAAAATGGGTAATTCTTTCACTATGGCGTTGAAACTCTGTATTTAGTTCTGCACGTACATAATCAATTAATCGCTCACTGTTTTGAATATTCTTATCTGTACGGATTTCTATGTTCATAAATATCATCCTCACTCTTCTTCTGAATCATTTTTGTGCAAAACTTTTTATCTTGGCACGTTTGTAGCTTGCAATCTAATTGCATCGAACATCTTCAATTGCTGTTTGGAATACGTCCCTCCACATTGAATGATGAACACTTTTGAGTCTGCAGAACCGTGTCCTTATACTTTGAATATCGGGCCTAACTCAAAAATATGCAAGTGGTATTTTAAAAAATTAATAAAAGGATTACTCATTGTGACAAGTACTTACTTACGCGGACAGGCGCTTATTGATTCGATTCAAAATGCACCTTATTCCAGAGACTTAAGAGGTTATGGGGCGAATCCACCTCATCCTCATTGGCCTAATCAAGCGCGTATCGCAGTGCAATTTGTCTTAAATTATGAAGAAGGTGGTGAAAACCACATTGAGCACGGTGATCAAGGTTCAGAGCAATTTTTATCTGAAATCGTTGGTGCTGCCAGTTTTAATGCTAAGCATATGTCAATGGATTCTATGTATGAGTATGGGTCAAGAGTCGGTTTTTGGCGTATTCATAATGAGTTCAAGAAACGTCAATTACCCATGACTATTTTTGGTGTGGGAATGGCTTTGGCACGTCATCCAGATGTGGTCGAAGCAATTAAATCTGCGGATTACGATGTGGTATCTCATGGTCAACGTTGGTTGCATTATCAGAATATGGATATTGAGACCGAAAGGCAGCATATGGATCAAGCCATTAGTGTACTTGAAACGCTATTCGGACAAGCCCCAATCGGTTGGTACACAGGTCGAGATAGTCCCAACACACGTCAACTTTTAACTGAATTTCCTCAAATCAAATACGACTGCGATTATTACGGCGATGATTTACCTTTTTGGACACAGCTCACCCATCCCAATGGCGAGCTGCATCCGCATTTAATTATTCCTTATACCCTGGACACCAACGACATGAAGTTTAGTTCAGCAGGTGGCTTCAATCATGGTGAACAGTTTTATCAATATCTAAAGGATGCCTTTGATGTCTTGTATGCCGAAGGGGGAACTGCACCAAAAATGATGTCTATTGGGATGCACTGCCGTCTTTTAGGACGCCCAGGACGCTTCAAGGCACTACAACAGTTCTTAGACTATGTTCAATCTCATGAACATGTTTGGATTTGTCGTCGTGGAGATATTGCGCAACATTGGATCGATCATTTCGCACCATAATTTCACATTCACGAGAAAAAGAGTGCTTTATAAGGTGCTCTTTTGATCTTTTTTCAGTCACTTTTTCCACCAAATCTACGTTGGCATTGTTATTGCAATTTAAGCCTAAAGTTTCAATGTATAGGTTTGAATTGTGTTGCTTTCAGAATTTAATCAAACATCTGTTGAACATCAGAAAGCATTTTTATTGCAATGTGTTCATATCCCACGATGGGGCGAGGAAATCATTCATTACGGTCCTTTTGACACACGAGAAGGACTATTAAAGTATGCTGAACAACATGCCATTACATGGACATGGGATGAAATTTTAGCAGCCCTAAATACACACCCAAGGATTGGCGAAAGAAAAGCAAAAATTGAATTATCAGAACAAGAACAAACTTTTTCAAGGCGTGAACAAGCACGCATCACACATGATCAAGAAGTTTTAGATGCGTTATATAAAGGCAACTTGGCCTATGAAAAAAAATTCGGTTTTATTTTTCTGATTAAAGCTTCTGGTTTGAATAGTGAAGAGATTCTGACTGCATTGGAATACCGCTTGCTAAACGATTTTGAGACTGAAAAAAGAATCGTCCATCGCCAACTTTTAGAAATAGCTTTACTGCGCCTCTCACAGGAAATTCAAGCATGATCAGCTCACATATTTTAGATACCCACCTTGGACGTCCTGCAAGTAATGTTGAAGTTAAGCTTTTTTCTGCGTCTGGAGAGTTATTAGCGATAGCCAAAACCAATTCTGATGGACGTGTGACAGCAGCAGATTTTGGACTCGATCAAATTGATGTCGCTGAATACAGCATCGAATTTATGACGCAAGCTTATTTCTCAGCGCAGAACATCCCAACTTTTTTTCCAAAAGCCGTCATTCATTTTTCAGTAACCGATGCTCACCAACATTATCACATTCCCTTGCTCATTAGCCCTTATGCCTACTCCACCTATCGTGGCAGCTGAGCACTCGCAAATTTAAAATATAGAGGGATTTATTATGACTGCACACGAACAACAACAATCACCCGAACATGAATATCTTGGTACTGGTAAAAGTGCTGCTTATGGCTTACAACATGTTTTAACCATGTATGGTGGCATTATAGCGCCTCCTCTGATCGTGGGTACGGCTGCAGGCTTATCAGGTATGGAAATTGGGCTACTCATCGCTGCTGCTTTATTTGTCGGTGGCTTAGCGACAATTTTACAAACCATAGGCGTTAAACATATTGGCGCACAATTGCCCTTGGTTCAGGGTGTCTCTTTTGCTGGTGTAGCCACAATGGTCGCAATTGTCACCACAGGTGGCGGATTACAGGCAGTCTATGGTGCCGTCATTGTGGCATCACTTTTAGGTTTTTTCTTAGCGCCCACTTCTCTAAAATTATTCGATTTTTTCCCCCAGTTGTTACAGGCTGTGTAATTACAATCATAGGCTTATCACTCCTGCCAGTTGCTGTGCGTTGGATGATGGGCGGCAATAAAAGTGCACCTGATTGGGGAAGTGCTGAAAATATTTGTTTAGCGTTAGTGACGCTTGCAATCGTCATAATATTGAATATGGCTGGCAGTGCCACAATTCGACGCCTTTCAATTTTACTGGCAATTATTCTTGGCACTGTCTTAGCATTTATGTTTGGCTTTGGTGATTTTAGCAAAGTTGGGGAAGGTCATTGGTTACAGGTTCCTAGCTTCTTTGCATTTGGTATGCCGACCTTTGAGTTTACAGCAATACTTTCCATGATCATTGTTACCCTCGTGATTATGACTGAGACTACAGCTGATATTATTGCAGTCGGTGAAATTATCGGTACCGATGTAGATTCAAAACGTATTTCAGATGGTCTACGCGCAGATATGTTATCAAGTGCAGCAGCACCGATCTTTGGTTCATTTATGCAAAGTGCGTTTGCGCAAAACGTTGGTTTAGTTGCAATAACAGGGATTAAAAGTCGCTATGTTGTCGCTGCTGGCGGGATAATTCTGGTCGTACTTGGATTACTCCCAGTGATGGGGCGTTTTATTGCAGCGATTCCTGTGCCTGTACTTGGGGGTGCTGGCCTTGTTTTATTTGGTACAGTAGCCGCGAGCGGTATCCGTACACTGGCAAAAATTGATTATAACGATCAGAAAAACTTAATTATTGTCGCGACTTCCATTGCTGCAGGAATGGTACCCATTATTGACCATTCGTTCTATTCCGACTTCCCAAAATGGGTCCAAACCTTGTTCCATTCGGGTATTAGCTCAACCTGCTTAATGGCGATAATCCTCAATATATTATTTAATCACTTAAAATTATTTGGACCGAAAATTAGTATTAAAAGTAAACAAATAATTGATTCTCATCATTAATTTAAACCATCTTTGTATCAATGCCTGCATACGTGGGCATTAATTTTTCCTTTCATCCACTTTTGGCTTTATTTTTGCAAAAGAATCGTTATTCTGTTACCGCTTTCTCTGGGGATTCTTTTATGAAACTTAATCAAATCGCAGCACTTTGCGCATTAGCTTCTACAGCAGCGTTTACTCAAGCAAGTCCAATTGTTTGGCAAGATTTCAGCCTAACTGGTCTTTATGGCGATAACTACCTAAACCCTTTCTCTCAACAAGAAGGTGAACGCTATACCATCACTGCTGAATATGCTGCAAAGCTTAAGTACTCGGATGTGTTCTTTTTCGTCGATCAACAATGGGGCGGAAAAGATGGCGATTCAACTTACCTTGAATTAGCTCCACGATTAAGTTTAAGTGAAGTTTCTGGCCAAAAACTAAGCGCTGGTCCAATCAAAGATGTATTGATTGCAACGACTTGGGAACACAACGCTGGTTATAACAACAATACTGAGTTCAATAACTTCTTGTATGGCGTAGGCTTTGCTTTAGATATTCCTTACACGCAATATGCAAATATTAACTTCTATCGAGTTGACAATGACTTGACTGAAGATGACTACCAAATGACGATCACTTACGCTGTTCCATTCAAGCTAGGCAATGAAGAATTCTTGGCAGATGCATTCCTTGATTGGTCTACAAATGAAGGTCCTGGTCATGCGAGTGAATTGAACTGGACAAGCCAATATAAATGGAATGTTGGTAAACATATCTCTCCAAAAACCAAATTGTATGTAGGTGTTGAACACTCTGTCTGGAACAATAAATTCGGTCAAAAAGGTCAAGACCAAAACGATGTAAGCGCATTGGTTAAATATCATTTCTAATTGATATTTATAATAAAAAAGCAAGACTAGTGTCTTGCTTTTTTTATGCTCAATAATCAAAATAAAGTTATAAATACTGACGATTAGAATAAAAAATGTCTTTTAAAATTCGTTTCGCAACTGAACAGGATTTAACTCAAATCCAAGATATTTACAACGATGAAATTCTGAATGGTTTTGCAACATGGAATGAGCAAGATCAAGACATTTATTATTATCAGAATTGGTATCGTCAGCATCTAATAGATCATTTCCCTATTTTTGTGGTTGAAAACGAACTCACCCAACAAATTGCAGGTTATGCTGAATATAGTACATTTAGAGCGATCAGTGGTTTTAGACAAACTGTCGAACACTCTGTGTATATTCATCCCAATTTTACACGTTTGGGTTTAGGTAAAGCTTTACTCCAACATTTAATTCAACACGCAAGCCAACATAAAATTCATGTCATGATCGCTGCTATAGATCATGAAAATTTTGCATCCATCAAATTACATGAATACTTTGGATTTAAACAAACAGGCTATTTACCTGAAGTCGGACAAAAATTTGGATCTTGGCGCAATCTCGTCTTATTCCAACTGAATCTAAATACTTAAAAAGGGCATTTAGCCCTTTTAGTTGAAATCTTTAATCCAAAGGATTTCCAACAATATTACTGATAATACCTTTCATAATATGAGGTCCTTGTTCTTTTCTTAAGTCCTCATACCATTCACGAGTAATCGATTCGTCTTTCATATGCGTCACATCACAACGTTTACGCGCTCTCAATACCATTTCAGCAGTGCGTTCATTACGTTTGTTTTGATAACGTCTTAAAGCATCCTGAATTCCCAGTGTATTAATCTGTAATGCCCGAGCCAAATAAATGGCATCTTCCATCGCTTGGCAACCGCCCTGCCCAATATCAGGTGTTGTACTATGTGCTGCATCGCCAACAATCACCACTCGCCCTTTATAGAAATCTGCAAATGGTTCTATATCATGGATTTCAACACGATTGGTTCGCTGTTCATCAATAGCATCAATCAAAGTTTGTACTTGCGGACACCAACCGTCAAAATATTGTTTTAGTAATTTTTTATACTGAGTACGATCATTTTCCAAACCTAATTCAAGTGGTACATCAAAGAAGAAATAAAAACGATTACCTGCGACTGGCATTAAAGAAGCTCGCTTCCCTTCTCCTACAAAGGTGGTCCACTGATCAGCAGGTGCCAGCGACTCAGAAATTTCGACCAACCCATTCCAATTCACATAACCTGCATAACGACGCTCAACTTGCTCACCTAAAACATAGGCACGCGTGATCGAATGAGTGCCATCCGCGCCGACCAATAAATCCGTCGTTATTTGTGTTCCGTCAGCAAAATGGATTTTGACGTCATCACCTTGATCCTCAAGTCCGATCATTTTTTTTGCAAGATGAATATCTTCACGTCCAAACTCATCCATCAACATATTTTGTAATTCAGCGCGAGAAACTGGATAAGGTCGCTGCCCAACTTCTTCAATCAACGGATATAAATTAAATTGCGTCATGACATCACCCGTGAGCCCATCGACATAAGCAAGGTGATCCATTTTCCCACCAAGTTGAGCGACTTGATCCGTGAGTCCTAGATAGTTCAAACATTTCACACCATTTGACCACAATGAAATCGCAGCACCCACGGGTAAAATTTTTTCAGTTTGTTCATATATTGAAACTTGATGACCAAATTTCTTCAGCGCAATTCCGGTCGTTAATCCTGCCATTCCGGCACCAATAATGGTGATATTCATTTTTACTTCCACAATTTTTTTTGCTTTAACCCACTGCTTAAAGCGAAAAACGTGCCATTTCCACCAATAGAGCGCTACATAAGTGCAAGGTTGGCACATGCTGTGCATTCTTTTTAAAGCCCTTAAGCAGATGCGACATAACAACGCATTACGATTCTAAGAATGCATTCTTTTGATAAGAATCAAGTTTTAAAGCAATAATGGAAGATGACATGGCAACACTATTGGCACCGGAATTTGAAATCCCTACTCCTTTACAGCAACTTACTAACCTTGCAGATGCCCGAATTGGTGCAAAAGTCACAACATGTTCTGATGATTTTTTTGCTGAAGCTCAACGTATGCTTCAGTTTGATGCGCCTATCTTTGTAGAAGGTAAATTTGATGATCATGGCAAGTGGATGGATGGATGGGAAACCCGTCGTAAACGTCACAGTGGTTATGATTGGGCGATTGTTCAGTTAGGTGTTGCAGGTAAAATTAAAGCACTCGATATTGATACCACTTTTTTTAGTGGTAATTATCCCGCTTCTGCTTCAGTAGAAGGGTGTTATGCACCAAATGAAAACTTAGATGATGCTGAATGGCACCAAATTTTACCAAATAGTATATTGGGACCAAGTCAGCACCATGTCTTTGAAGTTTCAATGAATCAGATCTTTACCCATCTGCGTTTAAATATTTTTCCAGATGGAGGTATCGCACGATTCCGCGTATATGGTGAAGTCAGCGTTCAAATCCAAGATCAAAACCAAACCCTCGACCTGCTTGCACTTGAAAATGGTGGACGTGTTATTGCCTATAGTGATGCACACTTCGGACATCCACGTAATCTGATCAATCCAGGACGTGGGGTTAATATGGGTGATGGTTGGGAAACCGCACGCCGTCGTGCACCCGGTTTCGACTGGTGTATTTTAGCTTTAGGGCAAGCTGGTCACATTGAAAAGATCGAGATTGATACAGCCCACTTTAAAGGAAATTATCCTGCTGAAGTGTCCATTCAAGCCATTTATATAGAAGATGCAACGGATCCTCAATTGATTCCACAAAGTATGTTTTGGCCTTTCTTATTAGATGCTCAACCAATGCAAATGGATCACATTCATAACTTTGTAAATGAAGTATTGGGACACGAAAAAATTTCTCATATTCGGGTGAATATGATTCCTGATGGAGGGATTAGTCGTATACGCGTCTGGGGTAAAGTAAATCCTTAGTTGAGCATTTGTTACTTTTAAAGTGATCTTATTTTGACTGCATTTTCGACTGAATTCTAAATTGAAAATGCAGTATCTTTTTAGCGAATTATTATGATGCATACCATTACCCTACAGCCTTTAACCTCCGAAAATTTTGCACCTTTTGGTGACGTCATTGCTTGCCAAGGAAATGATTATTTTCATATTAACGATGCGCATACAGAGCGCTATCATGCTTTAGTGACCACTGAAATTATTGGCGATGCCAAAGCCGGGATTAGTATTTTTCGAAATATTCAAAGTACCAATATTCCGTTCAAAATTTCAATGCTTGAACGTCATCCTCATGGATCACAAGCTTTCATCCCGATGCAGGGACAAAAGTTTTTAGTAGTGGTTGCACCAAACTTAAATGCGGATCAGCCCGATATTTCAAAGCTACAAGCTTTTATAACCAATGGCTCTCAAGGTGTGAACTATCGGGCGGGGACTTGGCATCATCCACTTTTAACATTGGAAAGCCCGAGTGATTTTGCGGTGGTGGATCGGATTGGTGCTGGGAATAATTGTGATGTGTTTCAGTTTGATTTTTTTAAAATAATTGATCGATAATGTTATTTGGTATGCATAAATTCTGAGCTAATATCGCACTGTACAATATAAAATATACTAGAGGGAATAATGGCGAAGTTCCTAAATACCAGTGCTACTAACTTTTATCTTGGAGAACTCATAAAAAATGCAAAGGAGCGCTTGATTCTAATCAGTCCTTATCTTCGACTAAATGATCGAATTAAAGAATTATTAGAAGATAAAGATCGTCTAAAAATTGATATTCGAATCGTGTATGGGAAAAGTGATTTACATCCTGAAGAAATTAAATGGCTGCAAAAGCTTGATTACGTCCGTCTCAGTTTTTGTAAAAACTTACACGCTAAATGCTACCTAAACGAAGGTGAATGTATTATTTCAAGCCTCAACCTATATGAGTTTAGCCAAGTTAATAATAATGAAATGGGTATTTTAGTCCGTAAATACGAAGATGATGAAGTGTTTAAAGAAGCTTATGAAGAAGCGCAGCGGATTATCCGTATTAGTGAAGAAGTTCGAATTAGCTTAGATGAAGTTAAATCGGATAATACAGAACCTGAGCATATAGCTGATAACGAATCTGAGAGTAGCAAATTTAGCAAATTAACTTCAGCAAAACTTGCTGCAAAAGTTGGTTTAAAAACACCTGTTTTATTAGAAAAATTAGTTTCCAAGGGTTATCTCAAACTTGAAAATGAGAAGCATTTTTTAACTGATGCAGGCAAAGCAGCTGGGGGTGAATTTAGATCAGGTCAATTCGGAATTTATTTTTTATGGGATGAAAATTTAGAAATATAAACATCATGTTAATCAAAAAATTAATCTCCAACAGTATTTGGCATTGATTAGGCTTAAAGGAGTTATATCGATTTTCTTTAAGCCATGTTTAATTTTGACAAGCTGACATCACATGTAACACCGCAGCAGTTCTCGTTTCCACAAACAGCTTCTCAAAAACATGCTCTAAATGTTTATTGACGGTGCGTGGACTCAACTCCAAAATTTCTGCAATATCTCGGTTGGTTTTGCCAAGCGTTACCCAATGCATAACTTCAGCCTCACGTGGTGTTAAATTCGGACAAGCTTGAGCGATCTCTTCAACACTTGGCATGTGTGTTTGCTCTTTGAGCTGAACCAAAACATGTTTAGGTAATTGTCCTTCTTTCAACTTGGTTAATAAATTTAATTGTAATTGCTGATGCCCATGACCATATTGACCATGTAGCATTTCTTCTTGATTCGATTGCTGGAAAAGTGCTTTTAACCACTGATTTATACTCTTTCTAAAATGAGCAATATCAATTCCATGTTGCGTTAATAAACCTTGCACTACAGGTGTCTGCCAAATAATTTCCCCATCCATATTCATCGACAAAATTGCACTGCCTGTTGCATCGAGCATTTGTTTCTGTTGGTGCATTAAACGGGCTTGCAGTAAATGCGTTTTGACACGTGCTTGTACTTCATCGATATTCAGTGGCTTTGTCACATAATCTACACCCCCAACTTGAAAGCCTTTTACAATATGTTCGGTTTCCGTCAAACCCGTCATAAATATGACAGGGATGTGCTCAGTCATTGGACTCGCTTTAAGCTGGATACAGGTTTCAAAACCATCAATCTCAGGCATACTCCCATCCAATAAAATCATATCTGGCTGTGAACGGTGCGCAATTTCAATAGCAGTAAAACCATTGGTGGCAACTAAGACCTGATAGCCGGCTTGATCAAGACTCTCATGTAATAAACTTAGATTTTCAGGAATATCATCCACAATTAAGATACTTTCTAACATAGCTTAACTCCCTTCCAAATCAGATCTGATATCAGATAGGTGCTCGTGTAATCGTTGTAATGCACGTTGGGTATCGAAGCGTTGAATATCAAATTCTATGTGCTGCCATATAGAAGGATCACAGACATTGAGTTTCTTGCAAATTTCGAGCATCTCTTTGGCTCCACGGATATAACCAATACTCAAATAATCTTCTAGTTTGATTAGCGCTTGTTCTGGTGCTTCATCATTCTCATCAATCACGCTGACAGATAAAGCGTTGCCATCATGGTGTAAGGGTTCAACCTGTTTTTGAGGTTCTTCTGCGGCTTGATTCGGCTCATTCTGATGAAGCCAGTTTAAGCCTAATTTATCTCCAATCTTGTTCAGTAGCAGATTTAAGTCCACGGGTTTGACCAGAAAGTCTTCATTCAATACATCGGTTTCAGGATTCTGCATTCGTTCATTGGCATCTGCGGAAATAATGATGATGGGAACATTGGTCATTTTATTATTTCTCAATAATTTCGCAGTTTCCCACCCTCCCATCAAAGGCATACTCAAATCCATCAAAATTAAATCTGGTCGAAATTCAGGGACTTTTCTTAGACATTGCAATCCCGATTCTGCTTCTTCAAGAATAAAGCCGAGAGGTTTAAGGAAATTTAAAACTAGTCCACGATCAGTTGCTTCATTGTCTACGACCAATATTTTACGGCGATGTCCCGTATAGCCAGATACTGTATTCGATGCGACATCAGCAATGGGATGAATGACCGACTTTGAAGGTAAATATAGTTTTATTTTAAAAATTGAACCGTTTTTTAACGTACTGCTTACCTTTAACTCCCCACCGAGAATATCCACCAATAGTTTAACAATTGGTAAACCCAAACCTGTTCCAGCAAAGCTACCTTGTACGACATTTTGTCCGCGCTCAAAAGGCTGGAATATTCGCTCTAGATCTGCTTGAGCAATCCCGCATCCCGTATCATGAATTTCAAAATATGCCGTCTGAAAGCGATAATCTACTCGAAATTTCACCTCTCCTTCGAGCGTAAATTTCAAAGCATTTCCCATTAAATTGATAAGGATCTGTTCAAGTCTTTTTTTATCTATACGTACGTATTGTGGTATTTTTTCACTAATTTCGACCGTAAATTTCAGTTGTTTCTGTTGGAATTGTGGCTCAAACATATTCACGATTTGTTGGAGAAACTTCGGAAATTCAATATTCGACATTTCTAAAGAAATTTTACCTGTTTCAATCCTTGCAAGATCAAGTAAACCATCAATCAAGGACGTTAAATGCTGCCCACTACGACGAATCACACCCAGCGCAGCTTTTCCTTGTTCAGAGAGTTGTTCTTGTTTATTGAGTAACTGGCTATATCCTAAAATACTATTTAGAGGTGTTCTCAGTTCATGACTAATTCCAACAACATAACGACTTTTGGCCTCATTGGCTTTTTCAGCTTGAGTTCGTGCATCTTGTAATTGCCGATCTGTAATTTTATGCGCTTCAATTTCGTCCATGAGCAGTTGTGTTTGCATATTACTTTCAAGCTGAGCTTGTCGGCGACTTTCATCATTGAGCACCAACCACCATGCTGCAACACATAACAGTAAAAATAATACGGCATAAATTTTCACAAATAGCATCAGCAACTCATGCTGTTGAGTTGATCCAAATACTGTGCCGAATTTACTCAGTTCTTGTAAATAAACCAGACTTAAACTGACTGCCAAAACCACACTCAGAACAAAGATCATCAAAATATAAAGACTCAATCTAGTATTGATGTATCTCAACCATTGGCGCGGTAGAAACCAAACTGCAAAATGCTTAAGTTGTGCAGACCACCGTGCATGAGGCTTACATAAATCATGGCAACGAGCTTCTAAGGTACAGCATAAAGAACAAATCATATTGTTATAAGCAGGACAAGTTGCCATGTCAGCCATTTCATACTCATGCTCACAAACCACACATCGTTGTGTCTCTATTGGTTTTAATGATTTATCTTCATGACGTGCGATGTAGTATTTGCCACGAGTAAAATAAGCAAGCATAGGGACACAGACGATAGCTGAACCTAAAGCAATAAATCCTGCTAAGGATTTTGCGATATCACCAAATAATCCCCAGTAGCATAAAATCGACAATAAGGATGCAATACATAAACTGCCAACACCGACTGGATTAATGTCATAGAGGTAAGCACGCCTAAACTCAATTCCTTTCGGGCTCAGCCCCAATGGCTTACAGATGACGAGATCAGCAACGATGGCACCCACCCATGCCAAGGCCACATTACTATAAAGCCCTAATACACGCTCCACCGCATGGATGACACCCAGCTCCATCAACAATAGCGCAATAAAAATATTGAATACTAACCAGACCACACGTCCGGGATGACTGTGCGTTAAGCGTGCAAAGAAATTAGACCATGCCAATGAGCCAGCATAAGCGTTGGTTACGTTGATCTTTAACTGTGCGATACACACAAACATGACTGTAAGAAATAATGCAGCACCAGGATGCTCAATCACTTGTTGGTAGGCGATCCAATATAGATAATTCGGATTGCTTAACTCATGATTCGGTACCATAAATTTAAGGGCGAGTACCATTAAAATCATGCCCATAAAAATTTTAATGAATCCCACCAATATCCATGCAGGACCGCCTAAAAATACCGCCCAATTCCATTTCTTTTGAGCATTTTTTTTGTCTGGCAAAAATCTTAAATAATCAGCTTGTTCACCAATCTGCGTAATCAGCGCAAACAAAACAGTGCAAGATGCGCCAAAAAAAGCCAAATTGAATCCTGCACTTTGACTTTGCGCGCCTTCTATTAGGGCAACTTCAGAGAGCAGAGTCGGATGCTTCACCAAAACAAAGCACCATGGTAGTAATAATAAAAAAATCCATAATGGTTGGGTAAACGCTTGTACTTTATTAATAAACCCTATGCCTTTGATCACTAGGGGCAGAATAATAAGCGCAGAAATTAAATAACCTAGACTCAGCGGTACACCTAAACCAAGCTCAAGCGCCAAAGCCATGATAGCGGCTTCAAAAGCAAAGAAGATGAAAGTAAAACTGGCGTAAATGACTGAAGTTATAGATGAGCCGATATAGCCAAAGCCTGCGCCCCGCGTAAGTAGGTCAATATCAACATTGTATTTGGCCGCGTAATATCCAATAGGCCAACTGGTCAAAAAGATAATGATTGAAACGACCACTAAGGCCCAGAATGCATTGCTAAAGCCGTATTGCCATAACATGGTTGCACCAAGCGCTTCCATCGCTAGAAAACTGACTGCTGCAAGCGCTGTATTGGTCACCGTCCAAAGGGACCACCGTCTTACTGACCTCGGTGCGTAGCGTAGTGCATAGTCTTCAATACTCTCATCAACCACCCAAGTATTGTATTTACGGCGAGTATGAATCACCCGTTGCGGTGCTTGAGGAGTATTGCTAGATGAAACCATAAAGCTAGGCAATTTAAATAGACCCTTACAGTTAGCAAAATCTATGCCCAGCTTAACTTTCATCAAAAAACATTTTGAGGAACATCGATATACGTAAAGTGACGTATATGCTCATTTTTTAACACCCCTTAGGCTTAAGTCCATAGCAAGCGCAAACAATAAATCGCGCAATGGCCTTATCCACTTCATCAGGGGAACACCAATGACCTTAAAATCTAAAGTTAAAACATCTGGCTTACTCGCAGGACTACTCGCTGTTCCTTTTTTACTGGCACCTGTCTTGACCACTGCGAGTGCTCCAGCGACAGCAAAAGTAAATACAACCAAACTTAACGTAAATGATAAATTCGTCTATGTCGGTCAGCTTCATTCAGCGACAGGAACGATGGCAATCTCTGAAACGGGAGCCATCCAAGCAGAACGTTTAGCCATTGAGCAGATCAACAAACAAGGTGGTGTATTAGGTCGTCAGATTAAAATTGTTCAAGAAGATGGAGCATCTGACTGGCCAACTTTCGCTGAGAAAGCCCGAAAATTAACTGAAAAGGATCGTGTTGCAGCAATTTTTGGTTGCTGGACTTCAGCTTCTCGTAAAGCCGTATTACCTATTATTGAACGAAATAATTCACTTCTGTATTACCCAACATTCTATGAAGGTCTAGAACAATCTAAAAATGTGATTTATACCGGTCAAGAAGCTACACAACAGGTGCTTGAGTCTCTGAATTGGCTTGCACGTGAGAAAAAAGCCAAAACATTCTATTTGATCGGTTCTGACTATATTTGGCCACGTACCACCATGAAAATTGCCCGTACACACATTGAAAAAGTGTTGAAAGGTAAAGTCGTCGGTGAAGAATACTACCCGCTTGGACATACGCAATTTGGTTCTTTAATTAACAAAACCAAACTTCGTAAACCAGATGCAATTGTCGCTGCCGTGGTGGGTGGATCAAACGTTTCATTCTATAAGCAAATGAAAGCTGCAGGCGTGACTGGCGATAAGCAAACACTGCTCACCTTCTCTGTGACAGAAGATGAATTACTGGGGATTGGTGGCGAAAATATGAAGGGTTTCTACTCTTCAATGAAATATTTCCAAAGTCTAAATAATCCAAGTAATGCAGCTTTCGTAAAAGCATTTAAAGCGAAATACGGTCCTAAAGCAGTAATTGGTGATGTGACTCAAGCCGCTTATCTTGGTCCGTGGCTATGGAAAGCCGCAGTTGAAAAAGCTGGTAGTTTTGATGTTGCTAAAGTGACCAAAGCCTCTCCAGGGATCGAAATGAAAAATGCGCCTGAAGGTTACGTGAAAATTGATGCCAATCATCATTTATGGAGCAAATCACGTATTGCACAAGTGCAAACCAATGGTCAATTCAAAGTGGTCTACGAATCAAAAGGTTTAATCAAGCCTAATCCATTCCCTAAAGGCTACTAATCGACAGCACATGATCAGGAGAGCCCTCTCCTGATCTTTTCATTTCAAACCTATTATTTAAAGCTTGGAGGATGAGGCGATGGATTTATCTTTAGCTGACTTCGGTGCAATTTTTGCGATGCAAGGCTTTAATGGTCTTTCTGTTTTCTGTGTGCTGTTGTTAATGGCACTGGGCCTTGCAATTATTTTTGGGCAAATGGGTGTCATCAATATGGCACATGGTGAATTCCTCACAATAGGTGCGTATACCACATTTGTCATTTCAACCCTGACAGAAAGCTATTTTCCTCAATTGCTTCCCTATTATTTTATTGTAGCGATTGTGGCAGCTTTTCTGACAGCAGGCATTATCGGCTATATGGTCGAACGGCTCATGATTAGTCGGCTTTATCAGCGGCCACTCGATACTTTGCTTGCAACTTGGGGGCTTGAGCTTAATCATGCAACAAGTGTTTCGCTCTACATTTGGTCCCAAAGAAGTGAGTCCAACACTACCTGATTGGCTTATGGGCTCCTATCAACCGACAGAGACGATTGAT
Organism: Acinetobacter sp. 24-47-62; assembly: GCF_056779765.1. Lineage (NCBI taxonomy): Bacteria > Pseudomonadati > Pseudomonadota > Gammaproteobacteria > Moraxellales > Moraxellaceae > Acinetobacter > Acinetobacter sp. 24-47-62. The sequence continues at coordinate 99,252 of NZ_JBWYIN010000002.1, read as the reverse complement.
ATTCCTATTAATGGCTTATTCCTTGTCGGTGTCACACTCACCGTGACTGCTTTCGTCTATTTCCTTATCTATCGTTCTCGCTGGGGCTTATAGCTCCGTGCGACAAACCAAAACCGTTTCATGAGTGGTGCCGTTGGTATTAATACAAAGCGTGTGGACAGTCTAACATTCGCATTAGGTTGTGGTTTGGCCGGTATTGCTGGTGCGGCGTTTACAACAATTGGCTCAACTGGTCCAACTGCAGGCTCTCTCTATATCGTAGACACGTTCTTGGTTGTGGTGTTTGGTGGAGCTGCAAGTCTATTAGGCACTATCGCTTCGGCTTTCAGTATTGCACAAGCCCAGTCAGTCCTAGAATTCTTCCTTTCAGGCTCTGTTGCCAAAGTCATTACCTTAGCGACGGTCATCATCATTTTGATGTTACGTCCTCAAGGTTTGTTCTCAATCAAAGTTCGTAAATAGGTATTCAGGAGAGATTGATATGAGTAATCCAATGAATGCCTTGTTAGGCGGTAAAGAAGGTACGATTGGACTGGCTATATTGGCAGTACTGATCCTATTTGTAATGCCCATGTTTTTAGATGTTTTCCGTCTCAATTTAATGGGTAAATATCTTACGTTTGCTTTTGTCGCGATTGGTTTAGTGCTGTGCTGGGGTTACGGCGGCATTTTAAGTTTAGGTCAGGGTATTTTCTTTGGGATCGGTGGCTACTGTATGGCCATGTTCCTTAAACTTGAAGCTTCTGACATGCAATCCACAGCAGCTCAAACCACACCCGGTATTCCTGATTTTATGGACTGGAACCAAATTACCAGCCTACCAATGTTCTGGGAACCATTCCATAGTTTCACATTTACCCTATTCGCGATTGTAATTATTCCAATTTTATTGGCTTTTATTATTGGTTTTGCAATGTTTACTCGTCGTGTAGGAGACGTGTATTTCTCTATCATCATGCAAGCGATTGTGGCGATTTTGACAATTTTGATTATTGGTCAACAAGGCTTTACTGGTGGTATCAACGGTATTACTGATCTCAAAACATTACATGGCTGGGACATCCGTACGGATGAAGCAAAGTACGTTTTGTATTACATCAATGCATTATTACTCATTGCAGTCATCATGATCAGTCGCTTTGTTCTCAGCTCAAAGTTAGGTCGCTTACTTTCTGCAATGCGTGAAAAAGAAGAACGTGTACGTTTTTCTGGCTATGACGTTTCAATGTACAAAGTCTTTATCTTCTGCTTTGCGGCAGTCGTTTCTTCCGTCGGTGGGGCAATGTTTACACTGCAAGTCGGCTTCATGTCTCCAACGATTATTGGCATCGTCCCATCTATTGAAATGGTGATCTTGGCTGCAGTAGGCGGACGTTTATCACTGATTGGAGCTGTATATGGTGCAGTTTTAGTTAACCTTGGTAAAACTTACTTCTCTGAAGCATTCCCTGAAGTATGGTTGTACTTCCTTGGTGCATTGTTCATAGGCGTTGTGATGTTCTTACCGAATGGTTTAGCTGGCCTATATGAAAAATATGTTCGCCGACTTATCTTCAAAGATAAAAAAACAACGGCTTCGCCTCCCCCCCATCAACCTACGGAGTCCAAAAAAGATAGCAATATTGAAGTAGAAGGAGGTGTGAAATGAGTAAAGTCGGCGTAGAAATGGCAAAACCTGTACTTGTAATTGAAGATCTCACAGTCTCGTTTGACGGCTTTAAAGCCGTCAGCGATCTCAACTTCTATCTCGATAAAAACGAAGTTCACGTGGTGATCGGCCCTAATGGTGCAGGTAAAACAACAGTGTTAGATTTGATTTGCGGTAAAACTAAAGCAACTTCTGGCACGATCAAATTTAATGATATTGAACTGACTAAGCTCAAAGAGTTCGAAATCGTTCGTAAAGGTGTCGGTCGTAAATTTCAAAATCCCAATATTTACGAAAACCTTTCAGTCTATGACAACCTCGAAATGTCTTTCCCACGTGGTCGTAATGTGTTTGGGGCTTTGTTCTTTAAGCGAACCAAAGATGTCGAAGAGCGTATCCAAGAAGTCGCTTCAAAAATTTTCCTCACTGATTTATTACACACCTCCGCAGGCCTATTGTCTCATGGACAAAAACAATGGCTTGAAATAGGGATGTTGCTTATGCAAGACCCCGAGTTGTTAATGCTGGATGAACCTGTGGCAGGCATGAGTGTTTCTGAGCGCGAACAGACAGCACAACTGCTTCGTGAAATCAGTAAAGGACGCTCAGTCCTCGTGATTGAGCACGATATGGAGTTCGTAAAAACTATTGCAGATAAAGTGACTGTATTGCATCAAGGGAAAATCCTCGCAGCAGGAAAAATGGATGATGTGCAAAGTGATCCAAAAGTCATTGAAGTCTATCTCGGACACTAAGGAGGCCTTATGAGCGGATTATTAGAAATTAGTTCTTTGTGTTCAGGTTATAAACAAAGCCAAGTCATTCATGATCTAGAGCTTAAAATTCAACCCAAAGAAATTGTGGCGATTATGGGTCGAAATGGGATGGGAAAAACCACACTGTTTAAAACCCTTATCGGTGATATTAAAAATACTCAAGGCGAAATCAAGCTCGATGGTAAAAACTTAGAAAAGCTTGACCCGTATCAACGCGTGGAAAATGGTGTTGCCTATGTTCCTCAAGGTCGTATGATTTTCTCAACCATGTCTGTTCTAGAGAATATTCAAACGGGTCTCCCTGCGTCTGCCCATGGCAAAGTACCTGACGATCTGTATGAGCTTTTCCCTGTACTTTGGGATATGCGTAAACGCAAAGGGGGAAATTTATCTGGTGGACAACAGCAACAATTGGCAATTGCACGTGCACTCGCCACCAATCCCAAAGTATTGCTGCTCGATGAACCTACCGAGGGAATCCAGCCCTCGATTATTAAAGATATTGCGAAAACGCTAAAAGAAATTCGCGATCAACGAGACCTCACTATCGTGGTCTCCGAGCAAGTACTGAGCTTTACTATGGCGATGGCAGATCGCTTCTTGGTCATCGATAAAGGCCGTTTTGCTTATGAAGATGTCAGAGCGAATGTCGATGAAGCAACCATTAGCAAATATCTTTCAGTTTAAAGCACGTCATCTCATCAATTCTTAATTTGGCATCTCCCTCGATTTTTCGGGGGATTTTTTTGACCATTTGTTGGAGTGGTATTGTTATTTCGATCTAAAGACTCATTCAAAATATCGCTTAATATACGCAATTCACCGTATTTTGCATCGATCAATTTCACGCGAAACTCCTTACATAGATTTTAATTTTAAAGATATGGGGAGTAAGTTGAATGCGTCACGGTGATATCTCAAGTAGTCCAAATACAGTAGGTGTAGCAGTAGTGAACTATAAAATTCCACGCTTGCACACCAAAGCAGAAGTACTTGAGAATGCAAAAAAAATTGCTGAAATGTTGAAAGGGATTAAGCAAGGTATTCCAGGTATGGATCTCATTGTTTTTCCTGAATACAGCACCATGGGCATTATGTATGATCATGATGAAATGATGGCAACGGCAGCCACAATCCCAGGTGATGAAACGGCAATTTTCTCTCAAGCTTGTATTGAAGCAAATGTTTGGGGCGTATTCTCAATTACTGGGGAACAGCACGAAGAACACCCGCATAAAGTGCCATATAACACCTTAGTGCTCATCAATAACAAAGGTGAAATCGTTCAAAAATATCGCAAGATTATTCCATGGTGCCCAATTGAAGGCTGGTGCCCTGGAGATACGACTTATGTGACAGAGGGCCCTAAAGGCATCAAGATGTCACTCATTATCTGTGACGACGGTAATTACCCTGAAATTTGGCGCGACTGTGCGATGAAAGGTGCTGAACTTGTAGTGCGATGCCAAGGTTATATGTACCCGGCTGATGAGCAGCAAATCAATATGGCCAAATGTATGGCTTGGGCAAATAACGTTTATGTCGCTGTTGCGAATTGTACTGGTTTTGATGGGGTGTATACCTACTTTGGACATTCGGCAGTGGTCGGCTTTGACGGACGTACATTAGGTGAATGTGGTACGGAAGAAAATGGTATCCAATACGCACAGTTATCACTCACAGAAATACGTGATGCACGTAAATACGATCAATCACAAAACCACTTGTTCAAGCTGCTACACCGTGGCTATACAGGCGTATACAACAATGGTGATGGTGATAAAGGGGTTGCCGATTGTCCATTCGACTTCTACAAGACATGGGTCTTAGACGCACAAAAAGCACAGGAAAATGTTGAGCAGTTTACGCGTTCAACCATTGGCGTTGCAGAGTGCCCAATTGGCAACTTACCTCACGAAGGGTTAGAGAAAGAAGCTTCTTAAAGAAGCTTCGTCCGACTTGATTTCAGGAGGTTTCGAACATGACATTTGCCAGTGACCGTATACATGCCAATCAGGAAACTTTGGCAAAACAACGCTATGACATGCAAAGCAAGGAATGTATTGCACGTACTTCCCGATTCAGTTTTGAACCAGATGCCGTGATGACCCATCTACGTGAACATATTATTGGACAAGAAGCCGCACTTGATGAAATTGAAAATATGCTCACCACAGTGAAAGCAGATTTTAACGCAGCTCATCGTCCTTTAAGTGTCACACTGATGTTAGGTCCTACCGGTGTAGGAAAAACTGAAACAGTCCGCCTCATTGCTGAAGCGATACACGGTAAAGCTGATGCATTCTGCCGAATTGATATGAATACATTGGCACAAGAGCATTATGCAGCCGCCCTGACAGGTGCCCCACCAGGCTATGTCGGCTCTAAAGAAGGAAATACTTTATTCGATGAAGCCCTGATTCAAGGGAATTTCTCCAAACCTGGCATTGTTCTCTTTGATGAAATTGAAAAAGCAAGTACTGAAGTCATTCGAGGGCTACTCAATGTGCTTGAAACAGGAACTTTAAAATTAACTGCGGGTACAAAGGTTTTAGACTTTAAAAACTGCATGATTTTTATGACCAGTAATGTAGGTGCCAAAGATGCTCAAAAGCGTCTGAAACAACTCAGTCAATTACCAAAACCACTCCAGAATTTAGCCAAGCATTTGAAATTAGATGACAGTGAAATCACGACAAAAGCACTCGATAAAAAGTTTGATCCTGAGTTTCTAAATCGCATTGAGCGAATCTTACATTATCAGCCAGTTGAATCTGATTTTGCTGCAACCTTAGTCCAACTCGAAATTGACAAAATGAACCAACGTCTAAAAAAGCAAAGTCGAACCATTGCTTTGACCGATGCTGCCATTCGATTCCTAAGTTCAGGACATGATGTTCGATTTGGTGCTCGGGGTTTAAGCCGTCGTTTTAAAGTGTTAGTTGAACCTGAACTCGCGAAAGCTTTTCTAAACAACAAGCACATTAGTGAATTCATCATCGATTACGACAATACGAAGCTTCAAATTCAGATGATTGAGCCAGCAGTGAAACAACTTGATCCGTTACTGATACACGAAGCATCTCAACAACACTGAGACCTAAACTTTATTTGACCTCAATACAGGGGATACATTATGCAACATATTAAAATCAAACCAGGAGTTCCACTTGCGGAGCAAGCCGAAATTGGTCACAACCGTTGGCACCCAGACTTACCTTTTCTGACATCAGTAAAACCTGGTGAAGAAATTCTGATTGAAAGTTTGGATTTCCTTGACGCACAAATTAAAGATACTGACGATATTTCTGATGTTAAAAATGTGGATTTAACACGTGCTCATCCTTTAACAGGGCCATTCTATGTTGAAGGTGCAGAACCAGGTGATTTGTTGGTCATTGATCTACTAGACATTCAACCGATTTCTGATGTGGGTTTTTCGGGTGTTTTTGCCAAGGAAAATGGTGGTGGCTTCTTGGCGGACTATTTCCCAGAGGCAGATAAAGCCATTTGGGATTTAAAAGGTTTATTTGCAACTTCACGTCATATCCCTGGTGTACGTATTGCAGGATTAAAACATCCTGGCTTGATGGGAACTCTACCATCACATGATTTACTGAAAGAATGGAATCGCCGTGAAGCATTGCTCGTTCCTAAAGGTCAGGCAAACCCTCCTGATCCACGTACAGCCGTTCTGCGTGGTGTGAAAGGTCCCGAATTTGATCGTATGGCGGCTGAAGCTGCACGCACAGTTCCTCCACGTGAACATGGGGGTAACACAGACATTAAAGACCTTGCTGCAGGAAGCCGTATTTACTTCCCTGTTTATCAAAAAGGTGCTGGCTTTTCAATGGGTGACCTCCACTTCTCACAAGGTGATGGTGAAATTGGTTTCTGTGGTGCGATTGAAATGGACGGTGTTACACGTGTCGGTTTCGATTTAATTAAAGGTGGGATGGAAAAATACAATATTGATTCACCTATCTTTGTTCCAAGCAATGTTCGTCCAAATTATGATCAATGGCTGACTTTCGAAGGGATCAGTGTTGAAGATGGTGTAAATCACTATCTCGATGCGACAGTGGCTTACCGCCAAGCATGTTTAAAAGCCATCAAGTATCTTGAAAACTTTGGCTTTACTGGGTCACAAGCCTACATGTTACTTACCGCTGCACCAGTTGAAGGTCGTATCGGAGGTATTGTAGATATTCCAAACTGTGCATGTACCGTCTCACTCCCAACCTCCATTTTTGAACAAAATATCTTGCCGCAAGGTGCTTTAAATGACGATAAATTTTGGGGGCATAAACGCTAATTAGCGCATTATTGTTGTTACAGGTTTCACCATTTTACGGGGTAGCTTGAGTAAGCATGCGAGCTACCTCCTTTTTAACTTTTAAATATGCGCATGCTTAAAAATAAGTAGGAGCACGACCATGCCATTATACGATTTCCGTTGTGAGCACTGCGAAGGAATTTTTGAACAACGTGTGCCTATTTCTAGGATTGCAACTGACACCATCGAATGCAAATACTGCCAACAACTCACCTTAGCGAAACCAATGATTACTGGCAGACAACAAATCAACATGAAGACCAAATGGCGCCCAGGGTCAGGCGCAGAACAACTTGCAGGACCTTTAGTCGGCGGTCCAGGTACCAATAAAAATAGTGCGCGCAGTTCAGTGCTGCACAACTGTCGTGGTGTGAATTGTTCACTTTGTGAAGTATAAAAAAGCCCGCATCTGCGGGCTTTAATGCTCGTGTCTACGGACAATTAAACGACTAATTCAGCTAAGTTGCCTTTTTGTTCCAACCATTCTTTACGATCACTTGCGCGTTTCTTGGCTAATAATTTATCTAATAAACCTGAAGTAAAATGCACATCATCCAAATCTAGTTGCACCAAACGACGAGTATTGGGATCCAATGTTGTTTCACGGAGCTGACTTGCATTCATCTCACCCAAACCTTTAAATCGTGTGATTTGTGGGGATTTAGTTTTGGCTTTTTTCAATATGCCTTCTAATTCTGCTTCGTCAAGCGCGTAATGCACATCTTTACCGTCATCAATACGGAATAAAGGTGGCATCGCAACAAATAAGTGCCCTGCTTCAACTAGACTTGGGAAGTGCTTCACAAATAATGCACATAGCAAAGTCGCAATATGTAATCCATCTGAGTCTGCATCGGCAAGAATACAGATCTTGCCATAGCGGAGTTCAGACAAATCATCAGAACCCGGATCGACTCCTATTGCGATTGCAATATTATGAACCTCTTGAGAAGCAAGTACTTCATCTGAAGAGACTTCCCAAGTGTTTAAAATTTTTCCGCGGATCGGCATAATCGCTTGGAAATTCTTATCACGCGCCTGTTTGGCAGATCCTCCAGCAGAATCACCTTCCACAATAAATAGTTCTGACTCTTCCAAACTATGTCCCACACAATCAGATAATTTGCCTGGTAAAGTTGGACCTGAAACGATTTTTTTGCGCTCAACTTTCTTCGCTGCTTTTAAACGACGTCCCGCTTTTGAAATCGCCATTTCAGCCAATTGCATTGCAATTTCAGAGTTTTGATTCAACCATAAGGCAAAAGCATCTTTTGCGATGTTCTGCACAATCGCAGAGGCTTCACGACTTGAAAGACGCTCTTTGGTTTGACCTGAAAATTGTGGCTCTTGAAATTTCAAAGACAGAATATAGTTCACGCCATCCCAAACATCTTCTGCTGAAAGCTTCATATTACGTGGTAAGAGATTACGTAACTCACAGAACTCACGGATCGCATCCGTCACACCTGAACGTAGACCATTCACATGTGTGCCACCTTGAGCCGTTGGAATCAAGTTCACATAAGATTCTTGAATGCTCTCTCCGCCTTCAACATTCCAGCAAATCGCAAACTCCGCACTGGCACGTTCCGCGTCACCTGTAGCGACAAATGCAGGCATAGGGATGATTTCACGATCTTCCAACTCATCCATCAAATAATCGACGAGACCATTTTCAAACTGCCACGTGATCTTTTCGTCGTTAATTTCATCAACATAATTGATTTGTAAGCCAGCAGCTAATACCGCCTTCGCTTTTAAATTATGTTTAAGCGCCTTCAATGCAAATTTAGGTGAATCAAAATATTTCGCTTCAGGCCAAAAGTGAACTGAGGTACCCGATGCACGTTTGGGTGCTTTACCTTCCAGAACTTCAAGTGGTGCCGTTGCTTCACCTTGCTCAAAGGCCATTTTGTATAAATTACCTTGGCGCTGAACTTGGACTTCCACACGTGTGGAAAGCGCATTTACAACAGAAATACCAACCCCGTGCAAACCACCAGAGAATTGATAATTATCTGTACTGAATTTCCCACCTGCATGCAGTTTAGTCAGAATAATTTCAATGCCGCTTTGACCATATTCAGGATGAATATCAACTGGCATACCACGCCCGTTATCTTCTACTGACAATGAACCATCTTTATACACGGTCACTGTAATTTTATTCGCGTGTCCTGCCAATGCTTCATCGACCGCATTATCAATGACCTCTTGCGCCAAATGGTTTGGACGTGTGGTATCGGTATACATGCCTGGACGACGGCGTACAGGATCTAAACCAGATAAGACTTCAAGGGATTGGGCCGTATATTGAGACACGTTAAATTGTTTCCTTATTTTAAGCTGTCAGCTAAAAACTGATATACCAAGGGTATTTTATCCGCGAAATCATCCATCGCGTGATTGCCATATGTTTCTGTAATGAGGAACGCTTGATGACCATCGCAATTATAATAACGTTCCGCTTCACGATAATCCAAAACTTCATCACCTTGTTGTAACAAGACCAAGATTTTGTCTGCATCTTGCACAAACGGAACTGCCATATGCTCCAATTGATCAAGCTGAGCTTCATCTAACGACCAATTCGCAGTGACTGGATAAGGAAACTGCACCGTTGAAAACAAGTTTCTAAATAATTTCCATGGTTGCATAGCGGGATTAATCAGTACAGCTGCGACTCCATGTTTTGCGGCAAGCTGCGTCGCATAAAATCCACCTAAACTGCTCCCAATCAAAACCACATTTGACATAGACTCGATGAGTGTCGAAATCGAAGTAATGACCTGATCAGGCGGCATATTTAAATCGGGCAAATGCACCTGTATATGCTCATGTCTTTCAAAATACTGACGAATCAGTTGCCCTTTAATCGAAAAAGGACTACTTTGAAATCCATGTAGATAGATAATATTCATGAACTGATTAATTGCATTTTCCTCAAAATTGTTCTAATTTTTATTGTGAATCATATCACATATTTGTTTCTCTTTTGTACGATAACAAATATTGTCAGACAAAAAAATTAGAGCCGATCTGAAATCAAAGTTATCTTAAAAATTGTTCGGGATGAACAACATAAGATAAATACAAGGAATTTTATACAGTGATCATTGCTAAAAATAAAGTGTCTTTAGATGATCATGCACTATCAGGATAAGACTAGATGCCGAGTTTAACGCCACTACATGAAACCTATTGTAAATGGGATCGATCTCCTCCGAGTCAGGCCGATGTGCTTGAAGGTTTGGCACAACTGGTCAGCACTCCAATCAACCATGCTGTTCAAAATCTCATTCAATCGCTTCAACGTGAAGTGCTCTTAACCGTATTTGGTTTAAGTAAAAAAACATCAAAAGAATTTCAAAAGAAAACCTACGTTCGAAAGTTATATCAATTTTCATATGACACGCTTCTAAATTACGGAAATTATTTGGTCGCACCAGCCCTGCGCAAAATCATTGATCAATTTCCGAAACTCCATGATAAGCCCCTCACGCCAAAAATGATTTTTTTGGTCAGTGCTCTTAATGGTGTGATTGGCGACTATTTACTCAAAAATCAAAATCCGTTGGCGATTACCAGTAATCTGTATGATCACTATGGAGAGTTACAACAGGGTGACCTGTCAGGTCGTGTCGTGATCTTTTGCCATGGTCTGTGCATGAATCATCTTGATTGGACGAATCGCAACTATGGCGGTATTGGTGAAAAACTGCTTGCACAACGCGACAACAACACCATGCTTTATTTGCATTACAACACTGGTCGCAGAATTTCAGCGAATGGTCGTTCGTTGGCCAATATGCTTGAAGACTTGGTAAAGCACAATCCACGTATCACCAGCCTTGATTTAATCGGTCACAGTATGGGTGGTTTGGTTTCTCGGAGTGCTTTGTTTTATGGTAAACAAAATCTCCATCAATGGTTTCACATGGCAGAGAATTTGGTCTGCTTAGGTTCTCCACATCATGGTGCGGTTCTAGAACGTATTGGCTTTGCCGTTCAAGAAAAAATTGGACACTTTCCCATCATCAAGTTAGCCAGCCACATTGTGAATATTCGCAGTGATGGTATTTTGGATTTACGCCATGGTAGTGTCCGTGATGATGACTGGGAACACAATCACGCTCGTATTGGCATGATGGATGATAATCGTAAACCTGCACCGCTGCCTTCACATATCAATACATTCCTAGTAGCTGGAACAATTGAGTTTGAAAATCGTAAAAATCGCACACTCAAAGTCATTGGCGATTACTTAGTGAGTGTGCAAAGTGCTTTGGGTGAGCATCCAAATCCGCGATTCCAACTGAAATTGCCAGAATCACATAAAGCGGTGTTCTACGGGCTCAATCATATGGAAATTCAATACCATTCCAGTGTTGCTGAGCAAATCGTTAAATGGTTCTATCCACATCACGATGAATTAGCTGAAGAGCAAATCCGTAAATATTTAATCAAATTAGAAAGCATGGAAGGAATCGTAGAAACCTGACCATCTTCAATAAAAAAGCCAACTATTAGTTGGCTTTTTTATTTTAAGCAGGATACTTTCTGAATAACTGCCAAATCGAGATGATCAGCAAAATACTAAAAAATACCAAAGACCATACAGGTAAAGACTGACCTAGGAAAGTCCAGTCTACCACCGCACATTCCCCTGATCCTGACAGCACTTGTTGAAGCACTGTTTTAAGCGGCAAAGCATCTACCAAATAATCTAAACCAGGACCACAACTTGGCACTTTATCTGGAGGTAAACTCTGCAGCCAGACATGACGTGCAGCAACACCCGCTGACCATAAAATCGATAATGTCCCTAGGAAAGCATATACTCGTTTTAAACCATTACGGACGGGATTGTGTAGAAACGCAATAAAAGAAATCAGCCCCAATCCGATCAGACCTAACCGTTGAAATACACACAATGGACAAGGTTCAAGACCTTGGACATGTTCGAGATACAACGCGAAGGCCATTCCAATCACGCTGGCTATAAACAACAGGCCACTCACCATGCGGTAATTTTGCCACTGCATATACTTTCCTCAATATTTTTATCGATATGCTTTTAGATATTCTTTAAAGCTTAAACTAGACTCTGCTTCCAACTGTTGTTGCTGCTCAAGTGATTGCACTGTAAGTTGTTCAAAATAGGTGATTTTATCCTGAGATAACACATAATTTTGATAATGATTAGCATGTTGATGCGCGAGCACACTACCTAAGCTCCAAGTACCACTATGTTTTACTGTATCTTCTACTATTTTCGCAGAGAAGGTTTCATCCACTTCATCTACTCGTGATTGCATAATTTGCATTGCATCAGAATACAACGAGGTCGAGTGAGCTTGATCTAACTTTTCTGCTAAAGGCTGCATCTGTTTGAGATATTGATTTGCCCATGTCTCAATTTCAATTGATTGACCATTTTCAACAATGGCAGCATTTGGCGCACGTCCACGATTCACAACTTCTTGCTGGTTTTGTTCAATCACTTCAAGTTCATCATCTAGCAGCTCAGGACTGTCTTTTAATAAACAATAAAGCGCTAATACCTCTAAGAAGCCTGCAGTATCTTCATTGATACCAATAGGGCTGTATGGATTCACATCTACTGCGCGCAATTCTACATACCCTACACCACGGTTTGCTAATGCATCAGATGGTGTTTCACCAGACTGTGGTACTTGTTTAGGGCGTACAAGACTGTAGTACTCATTTTCAATTTGCAGTACGTGATCATTAATTTGGATCGGTTCGCCCGCTTCGTCATCTAATCCCAAACGACTGAAAGCAGCATAAGACGTTTTCACCGCCTTTTGTAAGCCTGCTAAATATCCTTTCAAATCATTGTAATGAATACCTAACTCTTTCTGCGCCGAGTTTTGATATCCAAAGCGCCCCATACGCAATGCAGTGGCATATGGCAAATACAATGTTCCCTTAATTAAAGGCAATAAATGATGTTCACGACCCGTCATAAAACAACGACAGACTGATGGGCTTGCACCTATCAGGAACATAACCAATGGGGTTAAACGAATGAAATTTCGAATTAAAGCGAAATATCGATGGCTGCGATAATCCTGCAAACTGAGCTGTTTTAAAGCTTCATCTTGCTCGTTTGCTTGCAACTGCTCAAACAACGCATCAGGGAATGAAACATTGTAATGTACACCTGAAATCGTCTGCATACGACGACCATAACGTACACCTAAACCACGGCGGTATAAAGTTTTGAATTTACCGATATTGGATGAGCCATATTGCGCAAGACGAATGCTTTCTTCTTCATCATCCAACATACATGGCATCGACATTGGCCATAGCTTTTCACCATCTTCTAGGTGTCGATGGGTGAAAGCATGAATATCTTCTAAGTAGCTTAATGCTTCAGAAATTGAAGATTGAGGAGGCGTAATAAACTCAAGTAAGGCTTCAGAATAATCTGTCGTAATATGAGGATGAGTTAACGCAGAGCCTAAACCCTTAGGATGATCTTTCTGGGAGATAAAGCCATCACTTTGCATCCTTAGGCTTTCGCGCTCAATGCCTCGTAACATACCTTTAAACACCGTCGAATCCACCCAATTTGGTAAAATTGTTTCAGAGAGCGCTTCGGGTTGACTCATTACTTACTCGCTTATCTAGAAGAACGACTGAGATAAAAAATTATTGATTTATATCAAGTATACCGTGATTTATATTCCCAAATGCAGTTTGCATATACATTTCAGTTGGATAAACCTTTTATTTTGGCAAATTTTTAACACAATCTTAGTCTTTAAGACATCTGAAATTTGTGATTTTATTGCAGAATAAATGCTAACAAACTGTAAAGAATATGAATTATCACAACGTTATAGATTTTTGGTTCAGTGCTGAAACTCAACCACATTGGTTTGCGAAAAGCGATGCTTTCGATCAACTTATTCAAGCGCAATTTGGTCACACCATCCAACAAGCTGCCGCAGGCGAACTATGGACATGGCGGGAAACTGCTTTAGGACGCTTAGCAGAAATCATTGTCTTGGATCAATTTTCTCGTAATGTTTATCGTGGCAAAGCTGAATCTTTTGCCCAAGATCCATTAGCACTTGGGCTAGCTCAAGAAGCGGTTCGTCTTGGTTTAGATCTCGAACTGGAACCTGAACAACGTAGCTTCTTATATATGCCTTTCATGCATAGCGAATCAAAAATCATTCACACTCAAGCGCTTCGTTTGTTTGAGGCATTAGGCAACCCTGTAAATTTAGACTTTGAGAAAAAGCATCAAGTCATCATTGAACGTTTCGGCCGCTATCCTCATCGTAATGAAATTTTAAATCGTCTCTCTACGCCTGAGGAAATAGAATTCTTAAAACAGCCAAACAGTAGCTTCTAAATTGATATTGACACAACAGACTTCAGGAGAGCGAAATGAAAAACTTATGCATGATTTTGGGATTATCTGGCATGCTCCTGCTGTCTGGTTGTGCCACGACGCCAAGTAAACCGCGTACATTTGATCAGCTTGGGCAATTCGCAACTATTCCCTTGAACCAATCAACGTATCGTATTAGTTTTCAAGGCTCATCTAACATGAGCTATGGTACAGCTGAAGAAATAACCTTACTTAAAGCTGCACAAACAACAGTCAAACAGGGCTTTCATTTTTTTAAAGTCCAAGATGATCCAAGCAATCGCACACAACAACCACCTCGTCAAGCTGTGGTTTATTCCAATCCTTACCCGTATGGTTATGGATATCGTAGACATCCTATGTTCTTTGATCCTTTTTATGATGTGCCACAGGTGGTCAGTTTAGAGCCAGTTCAAGTAGCCTATACCATCACCTGTTTTAAAGATCAAAAAACAGCACCTCAAGATGCTTTTGATGCACGTTTAATTTTACAGGCCTTAGGGTCTAAATATGGTTTAAGTGCTACAGGCGACATACTGCCTGTACAAACACAGCCTTCTCAATCACAATAAAATAATATTAATACAACAGCTTACATAGGAATTATGCATGAGTGTATCACCAACAATGACTACCCCTAGTCTGGATCGAAGCAAACGGTTTGCCATGATCGCACTGGTTGTCGCTGTATTGGCTTGGATATCGCTCATGGTGGCTGCCAAAATTTTTCCAGAATATGTTTGGCTTATTCATATTTTAATGTTGTCTGCTGAAGCAGGTGTGGTTGGTGGTTTAGCAGATTGGTATGCCATTACGGTTTTGTTTCGGAACCCATTCGGCCGTATCCCTATTCCTAAGTTTTTAAAAGATCACACCGAAATTATTCCACGTAACAAAGCGCGTATTGCAGAATCCATGGGACGTTTTGTTCAAGAAAACTTCCTATCGCCACAGATTGTGGCAAAAAGCTTGAGTCAAACAGATGTGAGTTTGGCAGTAGGACAATGGCTAGCCAATCCAGATAACAATCGTCAAGTGACTCAAGTGATTCAACAGACAGTGCCTAAAGTTTTTGAGTTTGTTGGACAAGAACAAGTCGGTAGGTTTATTCAAACTAACAGTGTGCAATGGGTAAAGAACACTCAAATCAATACCCTGGCCAGTGAAATGATTCGTGCCGTATTAGAAAATGACTTCCACCAAGATGTTTTACAACGTGGTCTCGATGTTGCGCACGGTTGGGTGACTTCACATCCTGAACAAACTCGGGAGCTAACCCGCACCCTATTTAAAGAACTCGGAGTGTGGCGTTTAGCCAAAGGCGCAAGTTGGATCGGTATCGATGTTCAACAAAGAACGATTGACTCTTTAATAGAGCGTGTCGAGTCAATGTTGGCAGATCCAGAGCATCCATGGCGTCAAAAAATTGAGAGTATTGCACAGCATTTAATGACTGAACTCGCAAATCCTGAAAGTCAGGCGAGTCTTAAATTAAATGAAACTAAAAATGCATTGTTAGATAGTCCTCAAGTTTTAAATTTTATTACTGGTGCTGTCGTCATTCTGTGCAATGCCATTCGTGAAGATTTGGAGAAAGCAGATTCAGGTATAGCTGAAAATTTACGTGTTGCGATTCAACAAGTCGGTCAAAACATCATTTCCAATCCTGCATTACGCCAATTATTAAATGAAAAAATGAGTTCAATGGCAGTCAATCTCAGTGATCAATACAGCGAAAAAGTCATTTTATTTATCAGTGAACGCATTCACGAATGGGACTCACGAGAAATGATCGATAAAATTGAAAATGAAGTCGGTGGTGACTTACATATGATTCGCGTCAACGGTGTTGTCGTTGGTGCATTTATCGGTTTAGTGTTAGGGATCATCCGAGCAGCAGTTGAATTTTTGATTTAACTTAGAAATGAAATTTAAATTTGGTCGCTGACTAAAATTGAATTCATTGTGAATTGACGTCATCAAAAAGCCCATTTCTGCATGAATGGGCTGTATTTATTATTCTTAATCCATTTAAAGAACTAAGCTATCACTAGAGTCATTCCTATCTACTTCATCTTATATAAACCATAATAATATTATAAGGTTACATAATTTTTTTACGATTTAAATGTGAAATAATATCTTGATAAGAGTCTACTTTACAAAAATAAGCTGGGGAGTTCTTTCTCACGTCTTCTGAGGGTTGAAATAAAAAACCATAATCAACTAAATGCAACATCGAAAAATCATTGAATGCATCACCGATCGCAATACTATTGGTCATTGAAACGTTTTCTTTTTGGAACTTTACAATAATTTCATGTTTCCCTTTATCTCGTGTATACAGAACATTTTCTATAAATCCATCTGGTCCAATTTCTAAGTGATGACAATATGTATTTTTAACAGGAAGATTTAATTTTTCAAAAAAGGGAAATAAAAACTCATAAAAGCAATCTGAAATAATGTTAACTTCAAAATTTTCAGCCTTTTGCAAATATTCTAAAAACTCCTTAGCATCTGGAATGACATCCAGTTCTTTAATGTCATCGATTAATTGTTTTAAAGGAATTTTATTTTCTTTCAGTAAATTAATTCTAAATTCCATCAGAGACTTATAGTCTGCGACTTCTCGAGTTGTAATCGCCAACTCTGGGATATTGTATACATTTGAAAAGTGTTTCCATATTTCAGGGACAAGAACACCTTCCATATCGATAAAAGCCATCTTTTTCATATTGCTACCCTATTATTGAAATTTAGCAAACAGAAGTGCTATCCCTAGCAGACATAATACAGTTCCAATCACTCTGTTAATCTGTACTTGCTTAGCTAACATTTTCTGTCTTAAAACAATCGATGAAAAAAGCAAAGCCACCAATCCAAACCATAAAAAATGAGCAAAAGACATAAATAGCCCATAACCGACCAGAATCGCTTTCGGCGTACTCACACTGATGATCTGAGTGTATGTACTAATCACAAATAAAGTCGTTTTAGGATTAAGTGCATTGGTGAAAAAGCCATATTTCACTGCTTGAAAAGGATTAATTGCAGCAGTTGATGACGTCTCGACAACCGGACTTTGTACAAAAGTTTTATAACCGATATAGATGAGATAGATGGCTCCAATATACTTCACAATATTTAGAATTTGAGGTGTATACGCCATGACAAATGCGACAGCAATGAGCGTATAAGTCACATGAATCAACACACCTAAAGAAATTCCCAGTGAAGTGAGAACACCTATCCTTCTACCATATAAGTAACTGTTTTTTGTCACGATAGCGAAATCAGCACCAGGACTCACAACAGCGAGTATGGTGATGAGAATAACTGCTATAAACTCACCCATTCATTATGCCTTTTTAAACGTGATCACTAATACATCTCTTAATCCAATATCACCCAACGTAAAATCATTGACTTTGATTTCCGTTACGCTGTGATAGACCTGATGATCATCCACAAGTGCGATATCTAAAAAATTTTCAAGCATAAATTCTGCTTTCAAATTCTTATTTAAGTCATAAATTCGGGTCATTCCACCCTGAACATTTTGACGGTTGATCATGGCCATTAAAACGAAATCCACCCCATCGCGATGTATCCCCTCAGGGGTTGGCTTACCACTATCGTTAAATTTTGCTTCAATGCGAAATTGATGCGCTTCGATAAACCAATTTTCAGTTTCAATTTCTGAAAAGGTGAGATATGCGAATTGTAGTAAATTTCTAAAAATTGGATTTTCAATTGTATTTTTATCAATCTCTGAAAAATATCTCGCAATTCCACCATTCAAAGTGTTGTATTCAATCGTCTGAAAATGAGGAATATAAGAATTTTTCAGTAAAATTTTATGCTTATCATTAATAGTAAAAGTTGCATGTTTTCTTGTTCGATATTTACCTTTATCCGACATAAATTGATCTAAATCTAGAGCGTTCCAACTGTCTATAAAATCACTGACATCTTGCTCATTAACATCGTGAAAATTATTATTTTTCTGTATTTCTTGGAATGTATTTAAATCAATAAATGCATAACCCTTGTTGATTATCTCTTTTGAATATGTGTATTCATCGAGATGCTGCTTGTTAAATGGACTGAATTTTAATATATTTTCCATTGTATTAGCTTTATTTTGCTTTTGGTAATCTTCATTTTGAACAAAAGTTAAAAAAATAAAATCAATAAAATCGACTAAAAATACATGAGTTTTTGGAATGGTAGAAAAAATATCTTTGAATTCACTGAAGTTTTTTTATTTTGTCGCTAAATACAGCAGTGTCACGATTGCAGCAAAGAAATTATTTGTTACGCAAAGTGCCGTCAGTAAGCAAATTTACAATCTCGAAGAAATATTAAATATCACATTATTTGAACGACGAAATAAAACCTTGATACTCACCAAAGAAGGAGAAACTCTTTTTCATTGCGCTCAGAATATTTTCAATCAATTGGATGATTGTTTAATTGGACTAACTCAAAATAAAACTGAAAACAAACAATTGGTACTGTCCTGTGAACCAACCATTTCGATGAAGTGGTTAATTCCACGACTTGTTGAATTTAAAAAACTTGGACATGATTTTGAAGTGGTTTTGCTCACAGGTGGTGGTGTAGTCGACTTTGAAAAAGATAATATCGATATCGCAATACGAAGAAATGATTTTGAATGGGGATCGCATCTGTTTAGTGAGAAAATTGGCGATGAATATATTGTGGCAGTCCAAGCATCTCACCACCCTAAAACCAAAGAATTGTTAATTTCTAAATCACGCCCTTATTTTTCAAAAAAATTACACCAATTGGATGAACTCAAAGATATTCTGAAGAAACATTCCAAAATAGAATTAGAGCATTTTTACTTATGCTTAGAAGGCTGCTTGGCTGGCTTAGGAAAGACGATCATTTCTATCTACATGATTGAAAAAGAATTAGAGCTCAAGTCTGTAAAAAAAATAACACCAATTCTTCAGGATGGTTCTGCCTATTATCTACTGTCCCATACTAGATTTATTGAAGATCCTCGGAAGATTATTTTTTTAAATTGGTTAAAAAATGAAATGAAGCAAAGTCAGATCAATCATTTTTAACATGAGATCACATAGATCATCTAAGGTTTTAAACTTAATTGAAGATCATTAGAATCTTATGAAAATTAAAACGAATATGTCGCAGATATTTGTATTTAGTGCAGGCATTTCAACTGCTAAACTACGAAGAAACGGGCTAAATATTACTATCCAGCATGATTAAAATTGAATCTAAATTACCAGACTTAGGTGTCACTATTTTTAGCGTGATGTCAGCACTCGCCCAAAAGTTGAACGCGTTAAATCTTTCTCAAGGTTTTCCTGATTTTCCACCTCCTCCTGAATTAATTGCAGCTTTAGCTCAAGCCACACAACAAGGCTATAACCAATATCCACCTGGTGACGGTCTGCTGAGTTTAAGACAAAAAATTGCAGCCCAATTCTGCCAACGAGACCAAGTCCATTTAGACCCGATCAGCGAAATTACCATTACACCTGGTGCAACGACTGCAATTTTGTGTGCGATTCAAGCTGTTGTAAATGCTGGAGATGAAGTAATTATTTTCGATCCTGCTTATGACAGTTATGCACCTGCAGTGAAACTCGCTGGGGCGCAAGCGATCCATATCAACTTGGTACATCCAGACTTCCATGTTGACTGGAATGTGGTGAAAGATCGAATAAATGAACGAACGCGATTAATCATTGTAAATACACCACATAATCCCTCAGGTGCAATTTGGTCCAAGCAAGATTGGCAACAACTGATCGAGTTGATTCAGGATAAAAACATTTGTGTACTTTCTGACGAGGTCTATGAACATTTAGTGTTTGATGGTCAACAACATTATTCTGCGCTTAGTTTTCCTGAACTTCGAGATCGTAGTTTTGTGATTGGTTCATTCGGAAAAACGTTTCATGTTACTGGTTGGAAAACTGGATATTGCGTTGCACCTCAGGCACTGATGAAAGTATTTCGTCAAATTTATCAATTTGCCAATTTCTGTGGTGTCCATCCGATTCAAGTCGCGCTTAATCAATTCATCGAACAACATCCTGAACATATTTTAGATCTCCCCAATTTTTATCAAGCTAAACGTGACTTATTCATCCATGGAATTCAACATTCAAAATTTCAATATCTGCCGTCACCAGGAACTTATTTTCAAAACTTAGATTTCAGTACACTAAGACCTGAGCTCACAGATATAGAAATGTGCCAATATCTTGCAGAACAACACAAACTGGTAGCGATTCCTATATCAGTGTTTTATCAACAGCCACCTCAAGATCTGAAGCTCGTTCGGGTCTGTTTTGCAAAACGAGAGGAAACCTTGCATCTTGCAGGAGAAATTTTAACGAAGGTTCAATCACAATAACGAAAAGAGACGAGACGGATTACTTTATTACTAAAGCAATTTGAATGATAAGGTGTTAAGGTCAATCCGTTGATATAGAAAACAATAATGGATAAGACTTATATATGGCGAGAACCTTACGGCCGATTGATGAACCTGGTTTCTGGAAAGTTTTTTTAGTTTTTTTAGTTCCGCTGATTGCAACCAATATCCTGCAAAATTTATCAGGCACAATTAATACGATCTTCGTCGGGCAAATGATGGGCGTCCAAGCAATTGCTGCTGTTTCCGTCTTCTTCCCTATTTTGTTCTGTCTCTTGGCTTTCGTAATTGGGCTTTCGGCTGGCTCGACGGTATTGGTTGGTCAAGCGTGGGGAGCACAAAATTTAGAAAAAGTAAGAGCGGTTGTCGGCTCTACTATTTTTATGACATTGATCGGCGGGACGATTATTGCCATTTTAGGTGTTCTATCTGCACGCCACATTCTTGAGGCCTTGGGCACAGACCCAAGTGTCATGCATTTATCTTTGCCTTATGTTCAATGGATGTTAGCAGGTAGCCCACTCCTTTTTATTTATATTATTTATACCTCTATCTTACGTGGTGTCGGTGATAGCATTACACCTCTCATCGCTTTGGGAATGACCAGTTTAATTGGGCTCTTTATTACCCCTGTTCTCATCGCTGGATATTTTGGATTTCCTCAATTGGGTATCATTGCACCTGCCATCGCCACGATTGTGGGTTATCTGGCCGTGCTTATTTTTCTGTACGTTTATTTAAATAAAAAAAATCATCCATTACGTCCAGATTTAGCAATGTGTAAACATGTACGCCACAATCCTGAACTAAGCAAAATTATTCTCAGGCTTGGCGTTCCTACTGGCATTCAAATGGTCACGACTTCTGTGGCAGGTTTAGTCATTGTCGGCTTGGTCAATCGCTATGGTTCAGAAGCAACAGCTGCTTATGGCGCAGTCAATCAGGTTTTGAACTATATCCAATTCCCTGCTCTGTCTATCGCAATTGCCGCTTCTATTTTTGGGGCTCAAGCGATTGGTGCAGGTAAAGCGGATTCTTTATCACGTGTAACTAAAACAGCACTGGGCATGAATTTTGTCTTTACAGGCGGGCTCGTAATCTTGGCTTATTTGTTCTCAAAATATCTCATGGCATTATTTATTACAGATGAAAAAGTCGTGATACTCGGGCAACAATTATTGTTTATTGTGCTGTGGTCAATTTTATTTTTTGGCGCGAGTGCTATTTTCGCCTCAATTATGCGTGCAAGTGGCACTGTGACTATGCCAATGATCATCAATATTGTAGCCATACTCTGTATAGAACTCCCAGCAGCTTATCTATTTAGCGCATGGTGGGGGCTGGCGGGAATCTGGTACGCTTATGCTTTGGCCTTCGTTTGCTTATGTGTGATGCAAGGTTTGTATTATCAATTTGTTTGGAAAAAGAAAACTGTTCAAGTACTGATTTAAATTAGAAATCAAGAAAATAAAAAACCCGCATGACGCGGGTTTTTTTAACAATTATTTAGAATCGAAACGTTTACTCATTTTAGTCGCAAATGCAGTCACTTTTTGATAGCCCGTTGGCATCACACGTTGCATTAAATCAATCACTTTCGCATCGTTACCAATCAGTAAACGACGGCGATCTTTTTGCACTGCTTCTAGAATTTGACGCGCTGCTTCTTCAGGTGGACAACGTAATAATTTATCAAATGTCTGTGCAGATTTCTGTGGATTCATGCCCAAAGATTTTAAACTGTCATTCATTTTTGCAGCTTTCGCAATATTGGTACGAATGCCGCCTGGATGTACGCAAAGCGCGCTCACACCCACATTTTCAATATCTAGCTCTTGACGAAGAGATTCAGTGAAACCACGTACAGCAAATTTAGTTGCATTATAAGCAGACTGAGTTGGTTGCGCAGTTAAACCGAATAGACTTGAAATGTTGATAATGTGTCCATCACCTGTTTTCTTAATATATGGTAAGAATTCTTTGGTGCCGTACACAACACCCCAGAAGTTAATATTAACAATCCATTCCAACTCTTCGTATGTTGCACCTTCAACGGTCGAACCTAATGCCACCCCAGCATTGTTGAAAATCATGTTCACTGAACCATGATTCTGTACAGTTTCAGCCGCCCATGCTTTAACTTCGTCACGATTCGCAACATCTACTTTCTTGGTTGTGACTCGTACATTTGCATTCTTCGTCAGTTCAACTGTTTCTGCTAAGCCCTTTTCATTTACGTCACTTAAAGACAAATGACAACCTTGCTTAGCCAGTAACACCGCAAGTTGTTGACCAATACCAGAACCTGCACCTGTGATTGCAGCCACTTTGTTTTTAAAATTTTTCATTGTGAATCCTTTTTTTGATTTTTATGCACCACAGCGTTGATCTGGGTCATTCATGTTCACTATAATTTTGACAATTATTATTGTCAATGTAACTATCGACCATTTTTATTGTTACTATAGGCCAATTTAGTATCTTTAGCTGATCAGTACTCTATACTGACCGCAGCATAACACTTTTATAAAAAGACTCGAATTGCTATGAACCCAGAGAACCTCACTCCATCAGAACACGAGCAAGCGATTGAAAAGCCTCCCGCAAAAGAGCGTCAATTTAAAGGGATGTCCTTAACTGAACGCAAACAAGCACGCCGTGAGAAACTTATTGAAGCGGGTATTGAAGCATATGGAACTCATGGTTTTTTCTCAGTAACCGTTAAAGATATTTGCACACAAGCGAAATTAACTGAACGTTACTTTTATGAATCTTTTAAGAAAAGTGAAAACTTATTCCAAACGATCTTTTTAGAACTGATTGAGAAGCTTCAACAAACATTAATGCAAGCTATTATGAAAGCCTCTCCTGAGCCTCTAAACATGATTGATGCAGGTCTAAATGCGTTCTTTAGTTTTTTAGAAGATGATCCGCGTACCGCTCGGATTATTTATATTGATGCAATGCTCGTCCAAGAACTTCATAATCATGCAACCATTCAAGAAACAATGGGCCGTTTCGACCGAATGATTCATGCCTTTGTCACATTAATGATGCCACATACCCATCTCACTGAAAAAGAGATCTCCTTGATTGCAACTGGTCTAAATGGCTATGTCACTCAAGTTGCTGTTCGCTGGGTAGTAGGTGGTTTTAAACTTCCACGTGCTGAGGTCGTTCAGGCATGTAAAACCGTTTTTCTCGCCCTATTGAATGATCTAATGAAAAAGTAGCATCAAATTAAGATGAAGAAATTGTGACAAATCGTAAGTAAATTTAAGATATTGATTTAATTTCAAATTAATAAATATCAATGAGCCAAAATATCAGCCTAATTGTCACAAAACATTGCTATATTTAACTTCGATTTCCATCTTGCAATGATACTGTCATAATTAATCTTTGTAATAAGCCTGTCATAAATATAAAACGGTTCACCGTTCATCATAGGATATTGCGTTGTGAAAGATGACTACATTTTAATTGTCGACGACGAGCTCCCAATTCGGGAAATGATCCATACTTCTTTAGATATGGCAGGCTTTCAATGCTTGGAAGCAGAAGATGCGAAACAAGCACATCAAATGATTGTTGATCAACGTCCAGCGCTTATCCTACTCGACTGGATGTTACCGGGTGGCGTGAGTGGCGTAGATTTGTGTCGTCGCCTTAAGCGTGATGAAACACTTTCCGAAATTCCAGTCATTATGTTGACTGCGCGTGGCGAAGAAGACCATAAAGTTCAAGGTCTTGATGCTGGAGCAGATGACTATATGACGAAACCATTTTCAACACGTGAGTTGGTATCCCGTATTAAAGCGGTGTTAAGACGTGCAAATGCGTTAAATGGCGAAAAAACCATTGATGCAAATGGCTTAATTCTTGACCCAGTAAGCCAACGTGTCAGCTATAATCAAAATATTCTTGATATGGGGCCAACAGAATATCGTCTATTGGCATTCTTTATGACTCATCCAGAACGTGCCTATACCCGTGCTCAATTACTTGATCAGGTATGGGGTGGAAATGTGTATATTGAAGACAGAACCATCGACGTCCATATCCGTCGCTTACGTAAGGTGCTCGAACCTTATGGTGCAGACCGTTATGTTCAAACTGTGCGTGGTACTGGCTATCGTTTTTCAACACGAGCTGATGTTGCTTTAGGTTAATTTAGATTTTATGTACGAACCCTACCCCGTCCCAGAATTGGCACGTGAACATCAAAAGTTTCTATATAGCAGTTTATGGACTTTTGCCAAGCAAGACTTACGTTTACTGGTATTTCTACTGATTATTGCGGGCTGTATCGGGTTAGGGATTGGCTATCTTTGGATATGCTTAGGCATTGCCTGTCTCATATTTTTTGGTATCCAATTACGCTCATTATATTTAGTCAATGATTGGATTTCGAATCGTCCTTACGATGTACCACCAAATTTAAATGGAATCTGGGGGGCATTACTGTTCAATGTATATCGGGCTCAACGCCAAGAACGTATTGTTCAGTCTGAAATGGTTGGACTGATCGATCGAACTCAATCTTCTCTCGTGGCTTTATCAGAAGCGATTATTCTTACGGATGATTCCCATCAAATCGAATGGTGGAATCCTGCTGCGGAAAAGTTATTTGGCATTCAAGCTGTTGATCGTGGCCGCAACCTGCTCACGATTATTCGCCAGCCAGATTTTATTGAATATTTTCATAATACCCATCAAGCACCAGATGGTGTAAAAATTAAATTGGTGAACCATGATAATAAGTACGCGCAAATCAAACTGACTCGCTTTGGCAATGAAAGTCGCCTCTTAGTTGCGCACGACATTACGCGTATGAAAAATCTCGAGCAAATGCGTTCAGATTTTGTTGACAATATTTCACATGAATTAAGAACACCACTCACAGTGTTAAGTGGGTATATCGAAACATTCACAGATCAAGAAGATATCAATCCGCGTTGGAAACGTGCCTTTGAACAAATGCAATCGCAAACTAAACGCATGAATGCATTGGTCAATGATCTTTTGCTTTTGTCTCGTTTAGAAAATGAAAAACAAATTGCGAAAAATCAAATTATCGAAATGCCAAGTTTAATGAACCATCTGTTTGATGATGCGCAAGCTTACAATATTGATTATGGTCATACACTTAACCTTGATATAGACAGCCACTGTGACTTAATTGGTTCAGATATGGAATTGGCGAGTGCATTTAGCAACTTAATTACCAATGCCATAAAGTACACCCCGAAAGGTGGCACCATCACCATCGGCTGGCATGATGATGGAGAACGTGGCTATTTTTCTGTTCAGGATACTGGTATTGGAATTGATCCAAAACACTTACCGCGTTTAACTGAGCGTTTTTATCGTGTGGATAGTGCACGCAGTCGTCAAACAGGTGGTACTGGTTTAGGCCTTGCCATCGTTAAGCACGTACTTATGCAACATGGCGCACATATTGAAATCGAGTCGAAAGAAAACGAAGGCTCTACATTTATTGCCGTGTTTCCCAAAGAACGCTTGTATAAAATGCACGAATAAAAAAAAGCGCCTTAGGCGCTTTTCTTATTCAAAAGATATACTCAAATAAGATGACCCAACGCTTCACCCATTACTACAGTTGAGTTCGCCTTAAATGCTTGGTCCCATTGCATTTTATCTTTCTCAAACAAAACTACAGCCGTTGAACCCAAATAAAAACGTCCGAGCTCATCACCTTTTTCAAGTTTCATCGCATGATGGTTCAGCTCTAAGCGACCTGTTGGTTTTACTTTACCTGTCGCAACAGTTTCAATTCCAGCAACAATCATTGCGCCAACTAAAACAACAGCCATACGACCAATATCAGTATCGAATAAACATACCATTCGTTCATTACGTGCAAACAAACCCGGAATATTTTCAGCTGTAGTTTGGTTGACTGAAAATAATTCACCTGGAATATATAAAGTTTCAGTCAATGTACCAGAATAAGGCATATGCACACGATGATAATCACGCGGTGATAAGTACACTGTTGCAAATTCACCATTTTTGAATGGTGCTGCCAATTGAGGATCACCAATTAACTTTTCAACTGAAAAGCTTTGACCTTTTGCCTGAAAAATATCGCCCTCATTGATTTTACCTAATTGTGAAATTGCACCGTCTGCAGGTGACACGACACTTTTAGGATTAGGATCAATTGAACGAACGCCTGTTTTCAAAGAGCGAGTGAAAAACTCATTAAAGGATTTAAATTTCAAGGCATTTTGTTGCTCAGCAATTGACATATCAATGCCATATTTTGCTTTAAATGCTTGAATGACAACATTCTTTAATACTGGGTTTTCACTAGCTGCGACTTTACCCACCAAACGGCTGAGTTTTTGTTGCGGGACGATTTGCTGCGCTTGAATAAATAGTTTCTTTTTTAAATTTGTCAGACTCACTCAGGTGACTCTCCAGTAATGATTGGACTGTCGAGGCGGTTGCCCCACTCGCTCCACGCACCATCATAAGCTTGGATATCCCAACCCAGTAATCGACCAATAATGTAAGCTAAACCTGAACGGTGATGAGACTGACAATATACGACGACTGGCTGATCAAATTGAAAGCCCAATTGTTCTAAACGTTGTTGCGTGCGTTCTAAGGGGTGCAATTTTAAATGATTTTGACGATTAAGTGCAGTACTCCACTCAAAATGTCTAGCCGTTGGAATATGTCCACCACGACGTGCCGCGAGACGTTGCCCGGTATACTCCTCAGCCGTTCGGCAGTCCCATACTTGGCAAGTTTTATTTTCAATTTTTTTTATTAAAGTTGAATAATCAATACGGTGTTGATCAACATTGGATGTCTTAACTTGAAAAAGACATGTGACTGGCTGAACCTCTTCAACTTCTGAAGACGTAGGATAGTTGGCGCCTAACCATGCATGAATACCACCATTTAATAAACTGGTGTTATAAAAACCCATACAGTGTAGATTCCAGATCAATCGACCAGCCCATGCCCCACCTTCATCATCATAGACCACGACATGATGCTCAGGTGATATGTTTAATATCTGGACTAGCTGCTGAAGCCCTTCATCATCAGGCAATAAACCCGTAGTTTGTTCCTCTTGGCGCACTAAAAATTTTGGCTTCAGATGTATAGCATGCGGAATATGTAATTGCTCATAGACCGAACTTCGGGTCAAATCAACAATACGTAACTTTTCACTTCCTAAATGAGGAACAAGTTGTTCTGCTTCAATGAGCAGACCGAAATCAAAAGCGTTAGTGGTCATATTTATTGAATAGTTCTATTGGCCTTGTTCAAATCTTAGCACAAGACTTTTTCAAAATTATTCTGATTTTTTGCATGGTATTAGCAAAAAATCAGAAAAGGGAAATTATGATTAAGGAGACTCAACATCAAATACCTGACGCAAATATGCGAGGAAGGTATCATTATCAGTCATCGTTTTTCCTGGACTATCAGAGAGTTTAGCTACCGATTGACCATTGCATTCGACTAACTTTAAAACAATATTCAAAGCAGTTTGTCCCATATCATTGGTGAGGTTAGTACCAATCCCGAAACTGACTTGGAAACGATCTTTAAAATATTGATGCAAATCCCATGCCTTCTCTAAGTTTAGACCATCACTGAAAGTGAGCATTTTAGTTTTGCTGTCAATTTTTAATTTTTTATAATGTGCGTAGGCTTTATCGCCCCACTCATATGGATCACCACTGTCATGTCGTAGACCATCAAACAATTTGGCAAAATACAAATCAAAGTCTCTTAGGAATGCATCCATACCAACAACATCTGTCAGTGCAATGCCTAAATCTCCGCGATATTCCTGCACCCAAGTTTCAAGTGCAGCTTTTTGGAAATCACGTAAGCGAACATCAAGTGCTTGGAAAGCTTGTAAAAATTCATGCGCCATCGTACCAATGGGTGTAATACCCAACTGCTTTGCCAATAAAACATTACTTGTGCCACGAAAAATATGTGGTGCAGCCTTATTAAACTCTTCCACCACATGTTTCTGCCAGTCAAAACTATAGCGACGGCGTGTTCCAAAATCGGAAACAAGGAATGGTGGATCATTGGGTTGTTGACTACTTTCATAGTGTTTCAACAATTCAATTTTAGCTTTAAGACGGCGCTCTCCTTCTGCCAATACCTGCTCATCGCGAATACGACGAAAATAGAGTTCATTGACGATTGCAAGCACAAAAATTTCAAACATCATTGCTTGAACCATAGGTCCTTCGATACGAATATCTAAACGACCTTGATCATCGATACTGGCTTTAATAAAGCGGCGCTTAAGTTGGAATAATTCTAAATAGTCTACAAAATCACTTTTAATAAAGCGTAAACTTCTTAAATATTGTAATTCATCTTCTTTAAATTTGAGCTGACACAGTAAATCTAACTGTTCGTTCAGTTCCTCTAATATATCCACGAGTGGATAGGCTGTATCTTCAAGGTTACGACAACGAAATTGATAGACACTATCCGTTTGAGGAAATTGATGTAATACCACTTGTAGCATCGTGAATTTATACAAGTCAGTATCAAGTAAGGATTGAATAATGGCAGACATATTATTTTTCAGTTTTTAGCAACTTATTGCATTAAAGCACATTTTGTTGCGATTCATAGCTCGTTTTAGTAATTGTCGAAGATTATTCGACTAATTACTAAAACTTAAACTGATTATTCTTTTGCATTGTCTTGACTATATGACTCAGTCAAAGCTTTCAATGCTTTATCTTGCCCAATAACTTTTGCGAATTCTTCTGTGGTCTTGTGTCCTGTCTGTTTTGCTTGAGCATCACAATCGACCTGGCGTAATTGTTTGGCAATTGACCATTCAAGCTTAAAGATAGCACCCATCAAAGCTGTATTACCCTTATTATCACGAGCACAGCGGTCTGCGCCGTTTTCCAATAGAGTCGTTACAATATCTTGATGACCATAGTAGGTCGCCATCATTAATGGTGTAAAACCAGCATGGTTTTTAATATTGACTGGAAAACCATGTTTCAAAAATTCATGAATAACTTCTTTGTTTCCTGTTTTCGCTGCTGCAAAAAATAAGTCAATCACTTCTTTCTGATCTGATTGTTGTGAGCTACTGACAGACGTCGTTTGAGCGTGAAGCATTACTGAACTTAAACTCAGTAAAGCGATTAATAAACTATATACAATATTTTTCATTCTTCCCTCACCTGAGTTTAAATTCGATAACGAATGCCTGTAAAACTCCCCTAGGGTTGCAGGAAAGGAATTGAGTTTTACAGGACTTTTTTGAGGTGACACCTTAGACCCTAATCACCAATCCAAGGACTAATCTTGATTAGTCTTTTAAAGCTGCCGCTTTCGCTTTAACAGTCGCTAAGTTACCGTTTACAGCTTTAGTCATACGTGTGCCGTAATCCGCATCTGCTTTATAGAAATAAGACAACATGATGTGTTTAGTTTCTGAATCTTTTACGTTACCAAGATCAGCTGCTAAGTTCATAATGAGGTCAGATTTCTCTTTAGCAGAGTATGAACGGTATAAATCACCCGCTTGCTTAAAGTTTTGCTCCTTCACACCACGTTGCTGAACCGTACCAGAAAGTGGAGTTTCAACAGCACGAGCTTTCGCTGTAGATGGTTTTGGCTCCATACGGCTTGGTTCATAGTTCACGTTAGATGAAGTTGCACCAACATTCATATAACCATCTTGGTTATTGTTGTTCACATTTACCAATGGGCGGTTTACTGGAATTTGCTGGTGATTTGCACCCAAACGGTACATTTGTGTATCAGAGTAAGAGAAGATACGACCTTGAAGTAAGCGGTCTTCTGATGGCTCGATACCTGGTACTAAATTACCTGGTGCTAAAGCAACTTGTTCCGTTTCTTGGAAGAAATTCTTCGGCATACGATTTAATGTCAAAGTACCCACTTTTGTTTCTGGTACTAAATCAGTAGGCCAGATTTTAGTTGGATCAAGTGGATCGAAATCGAAGCTATTCAAATCTTTAGGATCCAACACTTGGATATAAAGATCCCATTTCGGGAAATTGCCCGCATTGATGTTCTTATAAAGATCATTCGTTAAGTGGTTGAAGTCTTTACCTTGTAATTCAGCAGCTTCTTTAACGTTTAGACCTTTAACACCTTGCTTAGAACGGAAGTTAAATTTAACGTATTTATATTCGCCTTTGTCGTTGTACAATTTAAATGCATGTACACCGAAACCGTCTTGTTCACGGTAGCTCGTAGGAACACCTTGGTTACCATATACATAAGTCAACATATTTGTTGCCCATGGCTGGCTAGACAAGAAGTCAAATACGCGATTAGCGTCTTGAACGTTGTCAATTGGGCTTGGTTTCATTGCGTGGATGAAGTCTGGGAACTTGATCGCATCACGAATGAAGAATACAGGCGTTTGGTTACCAACTAAATCCCAGTTACCTTCTTGAGTATAAAACTTAATTGCGAAGCCATGTGGGTCACGTAAAGTTTCTGGAGAATGCTTACCATGAATTACTGTAGAGAAGCGTAAGAATACTGGAGTTTTCGTACCTGCTTTGAAAAGTGAAGCAATAGTAAGATCTGATAAATCTTTAGTTGCAACGAATTCACCATAAGCTCCCGTACCACGTGCGTGTACAACACGCTCGGGGATACGCTCACGACCGAAACGTTGAAGTTTTTGAATCAACTGTACATCTTGTAATAATACAGAACCATTTGGACCTGCAGTGATTGAGTTTTGGTTATCACCCACTGGTGCGCCGTTATCTTTTGTTAATGGTGCAGCTGATGCTGCTGTCGCAGTTGCAAGCATTGCAACCAACATTGAACGCTTAAACATCGTTTTCTCTCTCAAATTTACCTTTCCTGCACGCGTAAATTACCTTCTTTAACAAAATTGGTAAAAAGGTTAATTTTTATTATTTCAATCGCTTTATTAGATTAAAAGTATATACTCCGATTAATTATTTTTTTATCAATGACTTATTAGGATAGATGACGACTTTATCCCTTTTCTTTTTTCCAATTTGATACAATTCATTTGAATTAAAAAACATCAAACTTGGTTGAATTATGCGTGCTTTACTCCAACGCGTCCTTGAAGCGAAAGTCGTTGTGGATGGTGAGATTACTGGTCAAATCGAAAAAGGGATTTTAGTTTTTATTGGTATTGGCAAAGAAGATAACTTTGAAAAAGGTAAGAAGCTCATCGATAAGATTTTAAAATACCGTTTTTTTGATGATGACCAAGGAAAAATGGGTTGGAATCTTAGCCAAGTCGGAGGCGGATTATTATTAGTCTCGCAATTTACCCTGATGGCACAAACCCAAAAAGGTTTGCGTCCTGACTTCGGCCCTGCAATGCCGCCTCTCGAAGCAAAAGAACTGTATGAACAGTTAGTTGAATACGCAAAATCTCAGTTTGAACATGTACAAACCGGAATCTTTGCAGCGGATATGAAAGTGCATCTCATCAATGATGGTCCGGTAACCTTCAATCTTGAAGTTGAATGACTAGAAAAGCCCTCTGATGAGGGCTTTTTTTCTTGCATTTCAATACTCATCTCTAGAATCAAAACGAGAAAAGTCCGTATTTAGGTGCTGTATTACTTACCTGTCTTTTCTTTAATAAATTGACGAGCAAATTGTATTTTTTCTTTTACAGGTTTAGGAATTTTTGGTGGAATTAATTTAGCGACTTGGTTAAACCATACCAATAAGCTGAAATCACCTTCCATTTTAATACTGCCATTTTGCATACCCGTCATGAATGCAGTTGGATCACCTTTCAACAGGGTTTTAACACCTTGCTCGCTATCAGCAAACTGAAGTACGAAATCTGCTTTCTCTGCATCACCTGAAACAGAATCAATCTGACCATTGTTGACTAAAATCTGACGTGCAACACCTAGATCTGTACCTATTTGAATACGGAACTGACGATCATGAATTAACTCAATAAATTTTGGACTCGTACGTGACAATTGTTTCATACGCAACGCCAAACCTAACACCAAAAGGTCTAGTGGATCTGTGCTTGCATCAACGATAGGTAATTTCACAACAGGTATTGAAGATAGTTTCATGACAATTTAAGTCCGTTTTTTTAATATCAAAAATAATTGATTCATCCTAGCATATCTTATAAGTAAGGAAATGCAGCTTTGTTTAACAAAACGTATAGGCAAAAAAAAGGTATATCATTTTGATACACCTTTAAATATAAAATTGTTACCACGCAGTTTTGGTCTACATATCATTTGTCATGAGTAGGATTTAATCGTCCTCATATACAGGAGTATGTTCAATATAACGACGATTTTCTAAAGCCTTTTGCGCACGACTATCTTCGCGAAGTAAGAAAGCCGTTAAAGCCACCATGGCTAAGCTAATCGCTGTTAAATAACTATATGCCAAAGACATGTCAAAGACGTGTTGGACACTATAACGAATACCTTCAAGTAAACCCCAGAAGACCATACCCGCCAACATAAACCCTAGCCAATGACGATAAGGTGAAAAGAATACGGCCGCCAATGCTAGAGCGATCAGAGCAAATCCGAGTATCGTTGCAAAAGTTAAAGTGACCATAAAAATCTCCGTCAAAATTTAGATGTTTCAAATACTGCCTAATGGTGTTTCACAACAAATTAAATAACGCTTCACTTTCTTCAATGGTCTTGTTGGCGTTTATGAAAGCATTATGGTGAGTTTTTTTCAGAAAAAAAGACCTGATGCTTTTGTAAGCGACACATATTGTCGCAACATTCTTTTGTCATTACATTTTTTAAGATTAGACATTTTTCATAGAGTCAGAATCAGTCAAACTTGGCGTGTCATTACAAAAAAATACCTCGTAATTTTTTGTCAAAAACATCTTTTTTTCGATGATGACCATCTGTTTTTTCGTCTGAACTTAGCTGATTAAAATTTGTCTAAGAATGATTCACTTAGATAAAAAAAAGCGACCATTTGGTCGCCTTTTTAATAAGCTTTTTTTGATTTTAAGCTCGACTTAAATCTTTATCATGTACACCTAACAGGTACAGAACACCATCCAACCCAACACTTGAGATGGCTTGATTTGCATTTTGACGCACCAATGGTTTAGCACGGAATGCAACGCCCAAGCCCGCTATAGAGAGCATTGGCAAATCATTCGCACCATCACCTACTGCAATCGTTTGCTCAAGTGAAATGCCCATTTCATCCGCAATTTGGCCTAATAAAAATGCTTTACGAGCGCCATCCACAATATGCCCTTTAACTTCGCCAGTGACCTGCCCATCTTGAACATCCAAGATATTGGCATGAACTTCATCAATCCCAAGTTTTTCTTGTAAATATTCAGCGAAGTATTGGAAGCCACCAGATAAAATAGCCGTACGATAACCCAAAGATTTCAGGGTTGAAATAAGACGTTCTGCACCTTCAGTAATCGTTAAACGTTCTGCAATTTTAGGCAATACAGAAGCATCCATACCTTTCAGTAGCGCCACACGCGCACGGAAACTGCTCTGAAAGTCCAGCTCACCTTGCATAGCACGCTCAGTAATTTCTGCGACTTGTGCACCGACACCTGCTTCAATTGCAAGCTCATCAATCACTTCTTGTTCGATCAGCGTTGAATCCATATCAAAGCAAACTAAACGACGATTACGACGGTACGGCGTGTCTTCTTGTACTGCAACATCGACACTAAGGTCATTTGATAAACTTAAACATGCCGCTCGCATCGCTGCAGCATCTAACATCTGACCGCTCAAACCAAATTGCACACAAGCACGTTTTGGTTCATTTTCAAAATGATTCAACGTTGGGCGACCAGACAAACGAGTGACTGTTTCAATATTAAACCCTTGACTTGAAACAATATTAGTCACTGCTTGCAAATGTGCTGCGGTAAGTTCAGGTGCCAATGCCGTCACGATATATCGTGTACGTCCACCCTCTTTCACCCATTGCTCATAATCTTCTGAATCGATCGGTTTAAAGCGCACAGTAAGACCAATATCGTGTGCTAAAATCAGAATATCTTTCATGGCCAAAGCCGTTGCTGTCTGGTCTTCGGAAGCAACCACGATGCCGAGAGTCAATTGGTTATGGATAACTGCTTGTCCTACATCTAAAATTTGCAAAGAATGTACGGACAACACCTGCATCAATCGAGTAAACTGATTCGGTTGGTCAGGTCCTAAAAATGAAATAAGAATGATTTCTCGCATGAATTGACTCGGGTCTGAGCTACGAATATTGTAAGAATCATAATCGAAATTGAATTAATTTTCTTTGGAAGTTTACGTTGAATGCGCCTAGACAAGGGCTATTTGCTAGCCTGCTGATTGTAAGTTTTGCCTTGCATACCTTTTTATTGGTTATTGCAACGACACATCAATTAAATGAAAACCGTGCAAGCCAAGGTTTGCTAATGACGACTCAACTGGTCGCAGATAGCTTAACTGAACTTGAACCTGCCAATACTGTATCTCTTGCATTATTAGCCAACCGCTATGCAACGAATCCAAGTGTTGCATATATACGTATTCTTGGCACAGGAGATCAAGTTCTCGCGACTGCAGGCTTGTCTAAGACGCGTCAGGGTGAAATCTTCGTTCGAGATGCACTACAAAATGAAAAGAAAATTGGCAGTGTGGAAATCACATTGGTTAAATCAAGTATCGGTGAAATATTAAGAACACAATGGCTGGCGATCCTCTCGTCACTCTTTATTCATGGCTTATTATGGTTGGCTTATCGTGCCATTGCTCGCCCTACTCGTAGCGAATATCTTGCGAGATTAAATAATGAGTCCCGTTTACGTCATGAGATCAAACTGCTCACTGAAGCATTAGAACTGGAAAAGAGTCAGCCTAAACAACCTCATACGCCAGAGCAAAATAAAGAACAAGCTGCAATTACGCCAAAAGTACCGACTCTGCAGTTAAATCAGGATGCTTTATCACTGAATATCCAATTTTATGATCCGAAACAATTAATTAATACGGTCAACAAATCTGTCTCTTTACCTTATTTTAATTTATGTCAAATTTTCTTAAATAAGAGTATCGAACTGTGTACAGCGCATTATCATTTGAATGTTGATGATATCGTTGTGAATCGTAGTTTTGATCAACAAGGCGCTGTCATCAGTATTTCTTCACTCAAGAATAACTCGATTGCTTGCATCTTAATGATTGGTTCGGTGTTTCAATTATTGTCAGAAGTACTCTATAAACGTTACCGTGAGGATAAACGGTTCGTATTACAAACGCGCTGTGCTGTAACCGCGCCAGTGGAAGCAATGCAACTCGACTCAGTACAAGCGGCGGAAAGACTCACACATCACCTGATTGCGAAAGAAATGGCGCTATATTTGACCCACGATCAGTTAAAGCATATTGGTGAATGCTATCAATTGGTTCCGATGCCGAATCCAACCAGTGTGTTAACACGTCACGCTTTCATGATTAATGGTATGAACGAAGCCTGTGCCGAACTTGCACAAAATATCCGTACTGAAATTTTGAAAGGCAAAGCTCAAAGCTCTTCGACGGATCGCACAATCAGCTCTTAATTAGATTAAATTTTAATAAGTAAACCAGATTTGATGCTAAGTTAAATCTGGTTTTTCTTTTTTAAAGCTCACAGTCGTGAAAAGTTAGACTAAGCGTCTAGTTTGTATACAAAATTGCTCTTTTGGTAATTTTATCTCTCTTTTCAATGTGCTATGAAGGTGTAAGTTGGACTGTGTTGAATGGTACAGTCATAAGCATAGGCAAACTGACTAAAAAAGCGTTAGACTATGGCGCAACAAATTTATTCAAATGTCAGAATGACATAACAAAAAGGTGAAGGTTGATGTCGCTCAATACTGTAGAAGAACTTGTAGCAGATATCCGTGCAGGAAAAATGGTCATCCTGATGGATGATGAAGATCGTGAAAATGAAGGCGACCTCGTTATTGCTGCAACGCACGTACGACCTGAAGACATTAATTTCATGATCACGCATGCTCGTGGCTTAGTTTGTTTAACCTTAAGCCGTGAACGCTGCAAACAATTAAATTTACCGTTGATGGTTGATGCGAATGGCGCTCAACACGGGACAAACTTCACGCTTTCTATTGAAGCTGCAAATGGCATTTCTACAGGTATTTCTCCAGCAGAACGTGCGCACACGATTCAAACAGCAGTTGCGGCACATGCAAAACCAGCAGATATCGTTCAGCCAGGCCATATTTTTCCACTCATGGCACAACCAGGTGGTGTGCTCCATCGTGCAGGTCATACCGAAGCAGGTTGTGATTTAGCTCGTCTTGCAGGTCTTGAACCAGCTTCTGTGATTTGTGAAATTATCAATGAAGACGGGACTATGGCCCGTCGTGCTGACCTTGAAATTTTTGCTGAAAAACACGGTCTAAAAATTGGTACAATTGCTGATCTTATTCACTACCGTATGACCAATGAACAAACGGTAGAGCGTTTGGATCAACAAAAACTCGATACCGAGTATGGTACTTTTGATCTTTACCGTTATCGTGAAGTCGGGAATCCTGATATTCATTTGGCATTGGTTAAAGGTCAACCTGAAGAGGGTGTGACGACTGTTCGCGTTCATGGCTTCAATCCGGCGCGAGACTTATTAAAGCTTAATAAGCAAGATGGTGAAGCAGCTTGGAATTTAGATCGTGCTTTAAAAGAAATTGCTCAAAGCGATCGTGGTGTCTTGGTATGGATTGGACAACGTCAGCCGTCTGATTTAGGTCCAGCATTAGAAGCATTAACTGCGCCAAAACCAGCCAAGTCAAATGCTGCCTTATCGCAGCAATACCAAACGATTGGTGTGGGTGCACAAATTTTACGTGATTTAGGCGTACAGAAAATGAAGCTCCTGAGCTCACCTTTACGCTTCAATGCATTGTCTGGCTTTAATTTAGAAGTGGTCGAATACATCACAGCTGATCAGAGCTCTCATTCATAACTCTTATTAAATATCGAGGTTGCTATGGCGATTCGCCGTATTGAAGGTTTATTACATCTCGCGAGCGAAGATCGTTACGCGATTCTAGTTGGTCGTTTTAACAGCTTTGTTGTTGAACATTTATTAGAAGGTGCAATTGATACATTGCATCGACATGGTGTTAAAGACGATAATATCACTGTCGTTCACGCGCCAGGCGCTTGGGAACTTCCGGTTGTGGCGAAAAAACTCGCAAATTCTGGTAAGTTTGATGCGGTAATTGCACTTGGTGCAGTTATTCGCGGTAGCACTCCTCACTTTGACTTTGTTGCTGGTGAATGTGCAAAAGGCCTTGGTGTTGTTGGTTTAGAAGCTGGTTTACCTGTAATCAATGGCGTATTGACTACAGACAGCATTGAACAAGCCATCGAGCGTTCAGGTACAAAAGCAGGTAATAAAGGTGGTGAAGCTGCCTTGACTGCAATTGAAATGGTTAACTTGCTAAAGGCGATCTAAAGCATGTCGCAGACACTCCAAGCTACTTATGCAGCTAAACGCAAAGCACGTCGTTTTGCTGTACAAGGGATTTATGAATGGCAAATGAGCCACAACCCTGTGCATGAAATTGAAGCACGTACACGTGCTGAAAATGCCATGCATAAAGTGGATCTCAGCTATTATCACGAGTTGCTCACACAAGTGATTGCAAATCATGAAGCATTGGATGCGTTATTAATTCCAGTACTAGATCGTGAGATCTCGGCACTGGACGGCGTTGAATTAGCTACTTTGCGTCTTGGCGCGTATGAATTGAAAGAGCATCTTGAAATTCCATATCGCGTCGTTCTCGATGAAGCAATTGAATTGGCTAAACACTTCGGCGGTGCAGATAGTCACAAATACATCAATGGTGTATTAGACCGTTTGGCACAAAGCCTACGTGAAGCAGAAAAGCAACAAGCAAAATAAGTTGTTGTTGAAATGGCTGAGTTTTCTATTATTGACACCTATTTCAATCGACCGAGTTATTCTTCAGTCGATCTAGGTGTCGGTGATGACTCAGCCCTGCTCACCCCGCCTCCACAGCAACAATTGGTCATTTGTGCCGATACCCTCGTTGCTGGTCGACATTTCCCCATCGATACAGATCCCCATGCGATTGGATGGAAATCTGTAGCTGTGAATCTTTCAGACATTGCAGCCATGGGTGCAAAACCTCAAAGCATTCTCTTGGCATTGAGCCTACCCCAAATTGATCATCACTGGCTAAAAGGGTTTAGTCAGGGTTTGTATGATTGTTGCGATCAATTTGGAGTAAGTTTAATTGGCGGCGACACAACGCAAAGCCCACATCTCACATTATCAGTTACCGCTCTAGGCTGGGTGGATATTGGAAAAGCCGTGCCACGTTCTGGTGCTCAAGCAGGTGATTTAATCTGTGTATCCGGCACTGTCGGTGATGCTGCATTCGGATTAAAATATCCCGATCATGCTTTAAAAAAACGTCTCGATTATCCCACTCCACGTTGTGAACTCGGTCAAGCGCTTAAAGGATTGGCGCATAGTATGATTGACGTATCCGATGGTTTAGCACAAGATTTAGGACATATTCTCAAAGCATCTCATGTTGGTGCCGACCTACACTTAGATCAACTTCCACTTAGTCCTGCCTTACAAGCATTGCCCAATCAACAAAAATGGCAATTGGCTTTAGCAGGTGGTGATGATTATGAATTGTGTTTTACCATTCCTTCACCTGCCTTGGATGAATTAAAAGCTCGACACTGCGATACACCGATCACGGTGATTGGTGTCGTAAAAGAGACTCAGCAATTAGATTTTTATCATCATCAACAACTACAAGAACTAGAATTACAGGGATATCAGCACTTTGCCAAAACAACCAATTAATTTTAAAGCGATGACTTGGTCTGAACGTTTCATTGTTTTTTGTGGCGTTGGATTCGGCTCTGGTTTGGCACCAAAAGCACCGGGTACTTTTGGTTCAGCTTTTGCGTTGCTGTTTATCCCTGCTTTCATGACAATAGGTTTTTTGTATAGCACGATTGCCATAATCGTTATGTCATTGATTGGAATATATATTTGTGGAAGAGCCGCTGATATAATGCGCGTCCATGATGACGGACGAATTGTGTGGGATGAATTTGCGGGGCAATCGATCACGTTTCTCCCTTTAATCTACCTAGGCCTAATGAATTGGGTATGGCTATTGGTCGGTTTTGCACTTTTCCGTCTCTTTGATGTTTGGAAACCTTGGCCGATTCGTGTCATTGATCGTCAAGTCGACGGTGGTTTCGGCATTATGCTTGATGACCTGATCGCAGGTCTGTGGGCAGCACTTTGTATTATAATTTATCTCTATATTGATATGGCTTAAGCCAAGCTCCAAAGAAAGGATGTTGTATGTCAACCACAGTTGTTATTCTTGCTGCAGGTAAAGGGACGCGAATGCGTTCAAAACTACCAAAAGTATTACAGCCTTTAGCAGGACGTCCACTCTTAGGGCATGTCATTGAAACCGCAAAAAAAATACAAGCTGAAAATATTATTACTATTTTCGGTCACGGCGGCGCTCTAGTTAAACAAGCATTTTCGACAGAAAATATTGACTGGGTTGAACAAGCTGAACAACTTGGTACAGGTCACGCTGTTCAAATGACCTTACCTGTATTACCCAAAGATGGTATTTCTTTAATTTTATCCGGTGATGTTCCTTGTATTACAGCCGATACATTACAAAAATTACTTGAAGCAACACAATCTAAAGGTATTGGCTTAGTCACACTTACACTAGACGATGCTTCAGGTTACGGTCGTATCGTGAGAGAAAATGGTAAAATCCAAGCCATTGTTGAACATAAAGATGCTTCTGAAGCGCAACGTTTAATTCAAGAAATTAATACTGGCATTTATGCGGTAAGCAATGCCAAATTGCACGAGTGGTTGCCACGTCTGAATAATAATAATGCGCAAGGCGAATATTATTTAACAGATATCGTAGCAATGGCTATTGACGATGGACTCGAAATTGCTTCAGTTGAACCTGCTTTAGCTTTCGAAGTTGAAGGTGTAAATGATCGTGTGCAATTGGCAGCATTGGAAAGAGAATACCAAAACTACCAAGCGAAATTGCTGATGCAGCAAGGTGTACATTTGATCGACCCGAGTCGTTTCGATCTCCGAGGTTCACTCAAGGTTGGTCAAGATGTACGTATCGATATCAATGTCATTATCGAGGGCGAATGTGAACTTGGTGACAATGTCGAAATCGGTGCAGGCTGTGTAATTAAAAACTCCAAAATTGCTGCAGGCACGAAAGTTCAACCATATAGCGTATTTGATTCAGCCATTGTGGGTGAGCAGACTCAAATTGGACCATTCGCACGTTTGCGCCCTGGTGCTAAATTGGCAAATGAAGTACACATTGGCAACTTTGTTGAAGTGAAAAACACCACCATTGGTTTAGGCTCTAAAGCCAATCATTTTACGTACTTAGGTGATGCTGAAGTGGGTGAGGGTTCAAATATCGGCGCGGGTACGATCACATGTAATTATGATGGTGCCAACAAGTTTAAAACGATCATTGGTGACCAAGCCTTTATAGGTTCAAACAGCTCTTTAGTCGCGCCGGTTAAAATTGGTAATGGTGCAACAGTTGGTGCTGGATCGACGATTACTCGTGATGTGGATGATCATAGTTTAGCCGTAGAACGCTCTAAACAATTTGTGAAAGACAATTATCCACGTCCACAAAAGATTAAGAATTAAGGGGATTACAATATGTGTGGTATCGTCGGCGGTGTAGCAGAACGAAGCATAACGAATATTCTAATTGAAGGCTTAAAGCGTCTTGAATACCGTGGTTATGACTCAGCGGGATTAGCTTTAATCAATGCAGGTCAAGTTTTACGTGAACGTCGTGTCGGTAAAGTTATCAACCTTGAAGAAGCGGTTTCAGAAGCAGCAATCACTGGCGCGCTTGGTATCGCACATACACGTTGGGCTACTCATGGCAAACCTACAGAAAATAATGCACATCCGCATATATCTGGTCAAGTCGCTGTGGTACATAACGGTATTATTGAAAATTACCAAGAGCTTAAAGATGATCTTGAAACATTAGGATATGTGTTTACATCCCAAACAGATACTGAAGTTGTTGCACACTTAGTTCATGATGCACTGAAGTCTGCTCCTAACCTGCTTAAAGCCGTTGAACAAGTTGTGCCTCAACTCAAAGGTGCATTTGCACTCGGTATCGTACATACAGATTACCCAAATGAATTGATCACTGTTCGTGAAGGTTCACCGCTCGTGATCGGTGTGGGAATTGGTGAGAACTTTATCAGTTCTGATCAATTGGCCCTATTACCGATTACCAATCGTTTTATATACCTTGAAGAAGGTGATATTGCGCGTTTAACACGTGATACGATTGAAGTCTATGTACAAGGTGAGCGCGTTGAACGCCCTGTCAAAGAACTTGATGCGACAGTGAGTAATGCTTCAAAAGGTGAATATAAGCATTACATGCTGAAAGAAATTTTTGAGCAACCCGAAGCGATCAAGCAAACCATCTCTCAAGCCTTAAATGCCGATCACTTACGTGATGATTTTCTTGCAAATGCTGTAGAAGATTTTTCTCAGATTCAGCAAGTTCAAATCATCGCTTGCGGTACCAGTTACCATGCAGGCATGATCGCAAAATATTGGTTTGAACAACTGATTGATGTACCTTGCCAAGTTGAAATTGCAAGTGAGTTCCGCTATCGCACTCCAGTCATCGTGAACAATACACTCTATGTGTGTATTTCTCAATCAGGTGAAACTGCCGACACATTGGCTGCTCTTCGTGATACACAAAAACGTGCCAAAGCGAAAAATATTAATATCACCACGATGACGATCTGTAACGTTGCAACATCTTCCATGGTGCGTGAAACAGATTACAGCTTATTGACATTAGCAGGTCCAGAAATTGGGGTTGCGTCGACCAAAGCATTCACCACACAACTTGCTGCCTTGATGCTTCTCGTGCTTAAGTTCGGTCAAGTTAAACAAACGATTTCTAATGAACAAGTAACTGAAATCATTACTGGATTGTGGCATACACCTAAAGTGATTCTTGATACATTACAATGTGATAAAGAAATTTTACGCCTATCTGAATTGTTTGTTGAAAAACAACATTGCCTATTTTTAGGTCGTGGAACACAGTTCCCAATCGCGCTTGAAGGAGCGCTTAAGCTGAAAGAAATTTCATATATTCATGCTGAAGGTTATGCAGCTGGTGAGTTGAAACACGGCCCATTGGCCTTAGTTGATAATGATATGCCTGTTGTCATTCTTGCTCCTCAGGATGACATGCTTGATAAGCTCAAATCAAATATGGAAGAGGTTCAAGCACGTGGTGGTGAGCTGTTTGTATTTGCAGATGAAAATAGTGGCATTAAGGAGAAAGAGCGCCAACACGTCGTTCAAGTTCCGAGCGTTTCAGCACTATTATCACCAATCGTATACAGTATTCCTGTGCAGCTTTTGTCCTATCATGTCGCTGTACTACGTGGTACCGATGTAGATCAGCCGCGTAACTTAGCTAAGTCAGTTACGGTTGAATAATTCAATTTGATCTACACTTAAAAAGATCGATAATGAAAATTATCGGTCTTTTTTTTATCAAATGAAATATCTTATCAGTGCATGTTTAGTCGGACATCCAGTTCGCTACGATGGTCAACATTGCCTTCAAGAAAAAATTAAAACGCTGATTGATACCGATCAGGCCGTCGTAATCTGCCCTGAAATTTCTGGAGGACTTAGCACTCCCAGAGCCCCTGCTGAAATTCAAAAAGGAACAGGCTCCGATGTTTTGAGTGGTCATGCAAAAGTATTTGATCTTTCGGGAAAAGATGTTACCGAAGCATTTATTTTAGGTGCCAAACAGACCTTAGCTTTTGCGAAAAAACATGGGATTACTCATGCGATTTTGAAAGCTAAAAGTCCATCATGTGGTTTTGGTCAGATTTATGATGGCTCTTTTTCGGGGTCAAAAATAAATGCGGACGGTGTTACAGCAGCGCTTTTAAAGCAACATGGTATTCACATCATGACTGAAAAAGAATTTCTAGATCAGTTAATGAAATAAAATCAGCTACTTAATCACATCACCGTCATACTTATTTTTTTTAAGGACAGCTTTGTCACGCGTCGCCCAATAACTTGCCAAGACGGGTCCAGAAATATTGTGCCACAAACTAAAAATTGCACTTGGAAGTGCTGTAATGGGGGTTGCCGCAAAATGAACCGCAGCTAAAGCAACGCCTAAGCCAGAATTTTGCATCCCTACTTCTATCGAAACTGCTTTAGCATCTGCTTGATTGAGCTGCAATAATTTTGCAGCCCAATAACCTATAAAATATCCTAATCCATTATGTAAAATTACAACAGCAAGGATCAGTAACCCTGACTGTAAAATTTGCATTTTGCTTCCAGCAATAATCGCAGCCACAATCAATACAATCGCGATGACTGAAACCATAGGCATCATTGCGATATATCGATCTATTTTTTGCTTAAATAGGCCGCTCACGATCACCCCTAAAATGATAGGGAACAAAATCACTTGCATTACCGATACAAGCATTGCTACCGCATCTATATCGATCCACTGACTCGCTAAGAGATAAAAAATCAATGGTGTCAGCAAAGGTGCTAACATCGTTGAAACTGAGGTACACGCGACGGACAAAGCCACATTTGCCTTTGCCATATAAGCAATGACGTTAGATGCTGTACCTCCGGGACAACATCCAACAAGGAGTACGCCAACGGCAATTTCAGCGGGTAATCGAAATGCTATGCACAATCCCCATGCCAATAATGGCATCACTATAAATTGAGCACTCACGCCAACGGCAACCGCCTTAGGCTGGCTGAGAACACTTTTAAAATCTTCCCACGACAGGGTCATTCCCATGCCAAACATGATAATCCCGAGCATCCAAGTGATATAAGACTTAAGCCAAATAAAAGCTTCTGGCATATACATGGCAATTCCTGCAAATAAGAGTACCCACAGCGCAAAGGTTTTCTGCACGAATTGATTGATAGCTTTCATTTAGAAGTTCACTTGTTGGATTAACGACGTATGATCTTGAGCCATGCCTTTAAATGGTCTGCGCTGAGTGTCTGAGAGTCATCAGTTCTTTGGCGTAAATTCGTTTCACACCTTGTGCAAGCATTTCTTGCCATGCATGTTGCAACGAACCATTTAAATCGATGCCTTTAGTCGCATCTGACACGACATAACTGTTAAAACCTAATTTTGCAGCATCAATTGCCGTCCAAGCCACACAAAAATCAGTGGCGATCCCGACA
Organism: Acinetobacter sp. 24-47-62; assembly: GCF_056779765.1. NCBI lineage: Bacteria > Pseudomonadati > Pseudomonadota > Gammaproteobacteria > Moraxellales > Moraxellaceae > Acinetobacter > Acinetobacter sp. 24-47-62. Next base: position 54,258 of record NZ_JBWYIN010000002.1, on the reverse strand, counting down.
ATGAAGATGTCACGAATTCCACGCTCACGCAGATAACCTGCTAAGCCAGTCGATGTTCGATGATCAGCTTCTAAAAAGGCAGAATAACTATCAATATGTGGATGAAAACCTTTACGAATGACCAACTGCGCTTTGGATATATTCAAGTCTGGATGAAAATCTGCATCATGTGTACCCTGCACACAATGTGAAGGCCATAACACCTGGCGGCCATAAGCTAATTCAATCGTCTCATAAGCAGACTTTCCAGGATGATTTTCAAAAAATGAAATATGGTCTTGAGGATGCCAATCTTGGGTAAGGACAACATTGTCAAAATGCCGAGCAAGTAAATTAATGGTTGGAATAATTTGATCTGAATTTGCTACCGCCAAATTTCCCCCAGGGGTAAATCCATTCTGAACATCAACAACGATAAGTGCACTTTGTTGTGGTTGGAACATCCTTTTCAGCTCCCTATATTTTTGAAATTGTTAGGGACTATTGCATAGGATCATGAGAACTACAATTGTTTGAGTAGAAAATTTGATAAGAAAACTCTATAAAAAAAGCCTGCATCAAGCAGGCTTTAATCTATGTTTTTGTCTTAATTCTGGATACGACGTACCAACATTAACATGAAGATCGCAGAAATAATAATACAAGGGATTGCTGCAGAGATTACGCCTGCTGCACCAAATCCTGCCGTTAACAATGATCCTGCAATTGCTGGCCCAAGCATAGCACCGATACGACCTACTGCTGATGCTACACCAACACCTGTACCACGTACTTCTGTTGGGTACACAATACCACCAAATGCGTAAAGCACACCTTGACAGCCAATCACGAAAGCACCAACCAATGCTGAAGCCAAATACATTTGTGTGAGTGAGCTTGCTGCATTCAACGCAAGAAGGCCAGCCAAAATACCACCGTACATTAACAAGATCACATAAGCTTTTTTCCAGCGGTCAGTTAATACACCTAAAATCACAGTACCTACAGTAGCACTTACCATGAAGTAGAATTGCGCTGTCGCACCTTCTTTTCTTGAGAAACCTAATTCTTGGAATAGAGAAGGTAACCAGCTGAGCATGATGTAAACCACCATGAGCGTGAAGAAATAGCTACACCAGATGAACATCGTACGAAGAAGATTCTGTGAATTAAATAAATCTTTAAACGAACCTTGTGGAGCTTCTGCAATTTCAGCTTCAGTTCTATTTTGCGTTTTCAAGAATTCTTTAGATTCAGGTAAGAACTTCATCATCACTGGAATAACAATTAATGGTAATAAACCACCAAGATAGAAAATATTTTTCCAGTTAGCACCGAAATCTGTACTTGCAATTAAAGATAAGATCGCAGCACCGACAGGCATACCGCAATACATTAGCCCAACAGCGCGACCACGATTTTGTGGGGTTACTGCTTCAGAAGCCAAAGTGATGAGAATTGGCATTGCTGCACCTAGTCCTGCACCTGCAAGGAAACGTACAGCCAATAAACTGTTAAAACTATTTACCCATACCGTACATAAAGTGAATACAGCGAAAACAGCAACAGACCAAATTAAAACTGTTTTACGACCAATACGGTCCGCAATACGCCCACCTACCAGTGCCCCAGGTAACAGACCTAAAATACCGGCACTAAAAAACACACCTAATTGTGAACTATCTAAACCAAAATGTTCACGAATACCCGCAGCTGCAATACCTGCAGCCTGAATATCTAAGCCTTCAATTACTGCAATGAGGAAGCAGATACCTACCGTCAAAATTGCATGTTTGTTACTTACTGATTCTTGCATTGAACTTCCCTCACTCATCAGCATTTGAGTCCGATGCCCGATTATCTATGTAAGTCAATGAAAGTGAGAGTTATCAAATGGTGTAATAAAATGTAATCAAAATAAGATTAAATTTCATACCTCTTGCCAACCAAAATAAATTCTAGTCTTCAAAACGATTAATTATTTTTTTTATTTAGGAAAAAACCAAGAAAAATCTATTATAAAATCTATAAGTATTAGAATAATTTAACCTTTAAGTAAAAAAAATAAGACGTTTTATAAATTATAATAATCACATAATTTAAAAATTATTAGTCTATTCACCTGTATATACATACATCTTAAATCTGATGTAAGTGATATAAGCTATTAATTCAGGGTAAATTGGTCAGATTTTAGTTCGAATTTTCATTTTTATCCGCAATACTTTCATAGACGAACATCTATCTTCACTGTTATTTAAATGCCTAACCATAAGGTCTTAAAATTGCTTTTTTTAAAAAAAGTTACTTGTTTTAACTAAACTTTTTTTTGACTGAAGTGAATTCATATTGTTCTTATTGGTTGCTTAGTTCATAATTTGCATACGCATTATCCAGTATGCAGGCATATTGGATCGTGATATAAATCAAAATACATACCCATCCAAACTTCGCTTCTCAACCTTCACTGGATGGAAAAATAGGATCGTGTTTTAAAATGACTACTCAGCAAGCTCAGGTAATTCAAGGCTCAATCGTCGCAATCGTCACTCCAATGTTTGAAGATGGAACTGTTGATTGGAAGGGTCTCGAGAAGCTTGTTGAATGGCACATTGAACAAGGTACAAATAGTATCGTTGCCGTGGGAACAACAGGTGAAGCTTCGACCTTAAGCATGGCTGAACACACTCAAGTGATCAAAGAAATAATTCGTGTAGCCAATAAACGCATTCCAATTATTGCCGGCACAGGCGCAAACTCAACGCATGAAGCGATTGAGCTTACCAAAGAAGCTAAAGAGCTTGGTGCAGATGCTGCACTTTTAGTAACGCCATATTATAACAAACCGACTCAAGAAGGCTTGTATCAGCATTACAAAGCAATTGCTGAAGCTGTTGATTTACCGCAAATTCTTTATAACGTACCTGGCCGTACTGGCGTTGATATGAGCAATGAAACTGTAGTTCGTCTTGCTGATATTCCTCAAATCGTAGGTATTAAAGATGCAACAGGTGATGTTCCTCGCGGTGCTGAGCTTTTAAAAGCACTTGAAGGCAAAGAAATGGTGGTCTATTCAGGTGATGACGCAACAGCATATCAACTGATTGAGCATGGTGCGAAAGGTAATATTTCTGTGACCGCTAACGTTGCTCCAAAGCAAATGAGCCAAGTGTGTGCCGCTGGTTTAGTGGGTGATGCAGCTCAAGCAAAAGCAATTAATGATCAAGTTGCAAATTTACACGAAATTCTATTTTGTGAATCAAACCCAATTCCTGTGAAATGGGCACTTCATGAAATGGGATTAATTGGTACAGGTATCCGTTTACCACTTACTCCATTAGCAGAACAATATCGAGCTTCACTGCGTGATGCATTAAAAGCTGCGAGCATTATTTAAAGAAGAGTATAACAACTATGCAACTACGTTTTGGCTTACCCCTTGCCCTTTCAGCCCTCAGCATGGTCGGTTGTAGTACGATTGGTATCGATAATGGTTCACTCGATTATAAAAAATCTACTGCACAAACCCCGCTTAAATTTCCTGAAGGTTCAATGGTTAGACCAGCAACACCGCTTTATCCAGCGCCTGTTGTTGAACAGCTTGCAATAGACAATGCGCCACAAATGGTTAATAAGCGAGGTAATCGTTTCGAGCTACCTCGTCCTAATGTGGCACCAACCGTTTCTAATCCTGTTGAGAGTGAACAATCAACTGCTGTCGGTCGTCCACAACTTTTAACTGATGGAAATGGCAATCCGTTGATCAAAATTGACGGAAATTCTGCTACAATTTGGCAATACACAATCGCCACCCTCAGTAGCCTCAACTACAACTTTGTCAATCAACCTAAGAATCCCCATTCCGCGACAATTCAAGTGGATGGTGAAAGTTTAGTGCTTAAACTGACATCTGTAGGTTCGAGTCATACCTTGGCCGTGTTTACCCCAACTAACGCGTTTGCAGACAAACAAAAAGCTGCGAGCCTGTTAACCCAGATTTATCAAAACTGGCCAGCCTAGTCGTTCTAGGCATATTTTTTCTGAAAAAGGTTCCACCATGTTAAAACAAACCTTGCTCTATACTGGTAAAGCTAAATCCGTTTATGAAACCGATAGTGCAGACCACCTGATTTTAGTCTTTCGTGATGATGCCTCAGCATTTAATGGCGAAAAAATCGAACAGCTAGATCGCAAAGGTAAGGTGAACAACCGTTTTAACGCCTTTATCATGGAAAAACTTGCAGCTGCAGGTATCGAAACTCATTTCGAAAAACTTTTAACACCAAACGAAGTTTTGGTTAAAAAGTTAAACATGATTCCAGTTGAATGTGTAATCCGTAACTATGCAGCTGGTTCGCTTTGCCGTCGTTTGGGTGTTGAAGAAGGTTTAGAACTTACACCACCTACATTTGAATTATTTTTCAAAGATGACGCTTTGGGCGACCCAATGGTGAATGAATCTCAAGCCATTGCTTTAGGTTGGGCTACTGCTGAGCAACTTGAGCGTATGAAAGAGTTAACTCACCAAGTAAACGTGGTGTTAAAAGATCTTTTTGCTCAAGGCAACATGCTTTTAGTTGATTTTAAACTTGAATTTGGTGTGTTCCATGACCGTATCGTTCTTGGTGATGAGTTCTCTCCAGATGGTTGCCGTCTATGGGACAAAGATACCAAGAAAAAATTAGATAAAGACCGTTTCCGCCAAGGTTTAGGTGGTGTGGTTGAAGCTTATGAAGAAGTTGCTACACGTATCGGTGTTGACCTTTCTGATATCTAAATCAAAATTTAGATAAAATAAAGCCGAGTCATATGACTCGGCTTTTTTGTATCTGTTGATATTATTTTTATATTTTCAAATTGTTGTTATACATTCATTATTTTTGTTAAGTCGCATTACCAATGCTCTCTCCTCATTGGTAATGCTATTAATTTATCGAATCGATATTTAAATAAGATGACAAATCTGGGTCATTGATCATTAAAAAACTCAATTGTTGTTTTTGTTTTTAAATTTACCCCCATTAATCGAATAAATTAATGCTATTTATTAAAATGATCGTTTTTACAATATCACTAAGTTCAACTAATATATTTTTATACCAGGCAACTACAGGAGTTGGTGGCTCAAGAGAGAGACTGTAGTTGCCGACCAGATGAATCGCTTTTCGCCCAGCTTCCTATAGAACTGGGCTTTTTTTTATTGTTGTTGCTGCTCTTGCTGCCAACGTCGCTGCTGTAAACGCTCTGCTTCGACTTCACGCTTATTACGAGCTGATTCGTACAATTTGGTGCCTTTCAGCTCTGGAGGCATATAATCCTGCAACACGAAATGTTCTGGATAGTGATGTGGATATAAGTAATCTACACCATATCCCTGCTCTTTCATTAACTTGGTTGGAGCATTTCTTAAATGCAATGGAACTGGAAGATTTGACGTACGTTCAGCCAACTCTAATGCTTTATTGATTGCTAAGTAAGTGCTGTTACTTTTCGCGCTTGTGGCCAAATACACTGCACATTGTCCTAAAATAATACGGCATTCTGGCATCCCAACCGCTTGAACGGACCTAAAACACTCCCCAGCCAATAACAACGCATTAGGATTAGAATTTCCAATATCTTCCGAAGCGGCTATCAACATCCGACGCGCAATAAAGACTGGATCTTCCCCCCCCTTTAACATTCTCGCCATCCAATATAGTGCAGCGTCAGGATCACTTCCACGAATTGATTTAATGAATGCTGAGACTAAATCATAGTGCTGCTCACCAGATTTGTCATATCGCGCAATATTTTGTTGAGCTACTTTCACCACGATGGCATTGGTGACAATATTTTCAACATCTGCTTCAAATGTGCTCGCAATGAGATCCAATAAATTGAGTGCTTTACGAGCATCACCTGCGGCAAATTGAATTAATGCATCATATTCTTCGATGTGAATATGACGGTCTTTCAGAAATTGGTCTTGCTTGAGTGCACGTTCAATTAAATGTTGAATATCATGCTCAGATAATGCATTCAGCGTATACACCTGACAGCGCGACAACAAAGCATTATTGACTTCAAAAGAAGGATTTTCTGTGGTTGCACCAACCAGAGTAATCTTGCCTTTTTCTACTGCGCTCAGTAAGGCATCTTGTTGAGATTTATTAAAACGATGAATTTCATCAATAAAAACCACTGGTACAATGAGATCACCACTTTCCCCAATGATTTCTCGAAGCTCTTTAACACCAGTGTTGAGTGCAGACAAGCTAATAAAAGTACGATCTACAGCTTGAGCTAACAATAGCGCAATGGTGGTCTTGCCGACGCCTGGAGGCCCCCAAAAAATAATCGAAGGTAAATGTCCTTGGTCAATCATTTGACGTAAAGGTGCGTCTTCACCAAGTAAATGATCTTGTCCGATAATCTCAGACAAATCACGTGGACGTAAGCGTTCAGGTAGCGGAATTTGTGTATCGGACATATTTTTTATAGATCTCAAAGTGCTGTTGACTAGTCTACTATGTAATAGTCAAATTCCAATATTAATAGTCAAAACAACCATCACTATTCAACATTTTTCATTTTACTCAGATTCGAGTTTTGCTTTTAATTTGAATAAATAAGCTTGCGGTCCATCTTCTATTCCCCAAATTGTGCCATCCTTCGCTTCATGCAAGTCTCGTACTCGAACCCCCATATCCAAGCGCTGAATTTCTCGTACAGGTTCAGATTGTGGATCTACCACAATAATGGCTTTCGATGATAATCCACCGATTAAGGCTTTGTTCTTCCATTGTGGAAAATAGTTAGATTTATAAAAAATCAGACTCGAGGGTGAAATCACTGGAGACCAATCAAGTTTAGGGGCTATGAATTCAGGTCGCGTTTCATGATTCGGAATCTGTTTCCCATCATAGTGATCACCATTAGATACAATTGGATAGCCATAATTCTTACCTTTTTCAATAAGATTGAACTCATCGCCACCTTTAGGGCCCATTTCTGCCACCCACAAACGATTTTGATGATCAAATGCCATACCTAAAGGATTACGATGACCTAAACTCCAAATCTGCGCTGAGACACCACCTTGTTTGGCAAATGGATTAGATTCTTGAGCACGACCATCATCATACAAATATACAATTTTACCTAGATTAGACTGCATATCTTGTGCAGGCTGAAACTTCTGCCGTTCCCCTGAACTAATCCATAAATTCGCTTGCTGGTCAAACACTATACGATGTGCATAATGCCCCTGACCCGACACTTTAGGGACTTGCTCCCATATGCGTTCGATATCCGTCAGTTTCGGTGCTTCGATATTCGATAAATCCAATTTCGCTCGGATTACCACTGCACCAAACAATCCATTTTTTTCTTCGGCATAACTGAGATATGACCAAGCGTTATTATTGAAATTAGGATGAATCGAAACATCACCTAACCCACCTTGTCCGCCATAAGCAACTTGAGGCACACCAGCCACGTTAAAACTACGTTTTGATTGTGGGTCAAACAACTTAAGTATGCCTGACTTTTCTGTAATTAACAGTTGACCATTTGGTAAAGTTGCAATCGCCCATGGTTCATCAAATAGAGCAATTTTTTCAACTTGATATCGTTGTTCTTGAGCTTTTGAATTCTCGTTTTTGACTGTTGATTCCTGCGGATTCTGTGCTTCAGTGGCTTTATTTTGATTGGCATGACACGCCATTATGATTCCGCTCAAACCAACAATCCAAATTAGTTTTGCAGCTTTTAACATGCCTTTCCCTTTTTAAATCCTTGAATATCAGTCTCAAGGATTAAACGGCAATGATCATTTTAAAAGTGTTTTTATATTACAAAATATGTGTAGTCTAGCAATTGAATGTACTAGCGTACCCACCGCACGATGTATTCATCTATTTCATTTTCATTAACAAGCTGTTCAGATATACAACGACCTGCTACAGATTTTCGAGCACTAATCACACTTTGTTTATTGCCTGTCACCAAGTGATGCCAATTCGGTAGCTTTTTACCTTCATTAATACGTCGATATGCACAACTCGAAGGTAGCCATCGTATTTGTTGTAATTTTTCAGGCGTTAACTGAATACAGTCAGGTACATGCACCTGACGATTTTCATAATCTGAACAATGCCCCGTCTGACAATCTAGAAGTTTGCACGCCACTTTGGTATATGCGATTTCTTCGGTTTCATCATCTTCTAATTTAACCAAACAACACATACCACAACCATCACACAGTGCCTCCCATTCTGCTTGGTTCATTTCAAACAGTGAATAATGTTTCCAAAATTCAGGGCGTAAAGATGTGCTCATGATTCAGCTAAATATCAAAAATTTGAGTCAGTATATCACTAATAATTCTCATAAAATTTCATCAATCTCAGTTACAGTTGATTAACTAAAGAATATCAATACTCTACGTTAAAATACCCTTTGTATACATTTTGCTCAGTTTATTTTCTTATACTGAATGAACATTAATAAAAATTTATGGAGAATCAAAATGTTCCGTTGGGCGATTATTTTTGCAGTGATTGCATTGATAGCAAGTTTGCTAGGGTTTGGTGGTGTAGCAGGCTTATCTAAAGATTTCGCAATTATCTTACTTGTGATTGCAGTGATTCTCGCAATTGTAGGCTTTATCTCAAGAGGCAAAGTCTAGTGTTCTAAATCACTAGATTAAATTGAAAACACAAGATTGATGAAAAGAAGAAGGTACTCCTTCTTCTTTTTTTATTTCTTTTTATCTGTTCATTGATACGCGTTTTATATATTCCAATCTTTCATAAATTCTCACATTTGATTTTACTTTCTTATTGCAAATTCATCACTTCGGAAAACATTTATGCTTTAATCTTTGCTGATTTTCATAAACGAAAGGACTTTCAATAATGACTTCAGCAATTCAAACAAGAGAAATTCAGTATAAAGCGGCAGATGGTACTCAATTGATTGGTTATTTTGCCGCACCTGAAAACTCTTCAGGAGCTGCAGGTATTATTGTAGCCCCAGAGTGGTGGGGTCGTAATGAATATACAGAACAACGTGCTCGAGAACTTGCAGAACAAGGATATGCTGCTTTTGCCATTGATATGTACGGCGACAAAAAGGTAACCACTGAAGCTTCTCAAGCAAATGAGTGGATGATGCAAACTTTCGCACAGCCTGAAACGATTGTACAACGCGCTACAGCTGCGTTAGACACTTTATCTGCACAGCCTGAAGTTGACGCAACTCGATTAGCTGCGATTGGTTTTTGTTACGGCGGAAAAGTTGTTTTAGATCTTGCTCGCTCTGGTGCGAACTTAAAAGCAGTTGCTACCTTCCATGCTAATTTATCTGCGCAAACACCTGCTCAACAAGGTCAAGTAAAAGCTGAAATTCTGGTTTTGCATGGTGAGCTAGATAGCATGGTCACGCTAGATGATGTGGCACAATTTAAAGAAGAAATGTTTGCAGCTCAGGTGCCACATGAGGTCATTATCTTTGAGGATGCAAAACATGGTTTTAGCAATCCACAAGCTGATGAACGGGCAAAAGCCAATGGTGTAGATCTCGGTTATAACGCTGAAGCTGAGGAAAAAAGCTTAGCTGCGATGTATGAGTTACTGTCGCGTCACTTAGATTAATTACTTTCAAAGTTTATTAGCGCTAAGATTATTGAAGAAAGAAGATAAAATATAAGAGGAATATAAGGATGAGTGAACAATGTACTTATTGCAATCACGATGAATATGATGTGATTGATAAAAATGAATTCGGTGTGATTTTGCCAGAACAGCAGCCGTTGACTAAAGGACATTCCGTTATTATTCCTTTACGTCATGTGAGTTCTTTTTTTGAAATTACCGATAAAGAGCGTAAAAGTTTACAGTCGTTGTTAGAACTGGCACGTAACGAGTTAAAAATCCGTCATCATCCGGAAGGCTTTCATATCGCTTTTAATGATGGCAAAGTTTTTGGCGATGAAGAGTCGGAACATTTACACATCCATATTATTCCTCGTTACAAAAACCAACCGCTTAAATTAGATAGTCGTTGGGGCATTATTCAAGAGTAATGTTGATTTTACAAAAAGGCGCAATATGCGCCTTTTTTCATGCTTTTTTAAAAGGTCTTTGCCTAGATTGGTTATACTGAGCACAGATTGTATTAATGGTATTTTCATGTTTTCTTTTTCAACTGCGTTACTGGATTGGTTTGATGTACATGGTCGACATGACCTGCCATGGCAAGTCGCAGATGATCCTTACAAAGTTTGGGTCTCTGAAATTATGTTGCAGCAAACCCAAGTGAAAACTGTTCTGAAATACTATGATCGTTTTATTGAGCGCTTTCCGACGGTCACCGATTTAGGTCATGCTACTTGGGATGAAGTTGCTCCTTACTGGGCAGGTCTAGGCTATTATGCGCGTGCTCGCAACCTGCATAAAGCAGCCACAATCGTAAGTCAAAATGGACATTTTCCAGAGACTTTAGAAGCTTGGATGGCCCTGCCAGGAATAGGTAGATCAACTGCTGGTGCATTGATGTCACTTGGATTACGCAAATACGGCGTGATAATGGATGGAAATGTTAAGCGTGTTTTAGCACGTTTCTTTGCCATTGAAGATGATTTATCAAAGCCTGTCCATGAACGTGCAATGTGGGAATTAGCCGAGCAACTCTGTCCTGAACAACGCAACCATGATTACACGCAAGCCATTATGGATTTGGGTGCAACAATTTGTACTCCTAAAAAACCACTTTGCCTGTACTGTCCAATGCAGTCAGAATGCCAAGCTTTAAAGCAGGGTCTGACACAAGAGTTACCATTTAAAAAGCCAAAAAAAGCAGTGCCTATAAAGACTGCGGATGTTTTATTACTGCGAAGTACTGAAAATACATGGTTATGGCAACAACGTCCGCATTCAGGCTTATGGGGTGGTTTATGGACCTTACCCATCATTGATGAAACTTCAGAATTTAGTCAATTGACTCAGCAATATGGTTTGGTGAGTAATCAATTACCAACTCAAATTTCACACAGTTTCACCCACTTTACCTGGTTACTGAATGCACATATTTTCCATGTTGATCTCGACCAGATGGAATACCTCCAAACAGAATTAGAAGGTGAATGGCTCGCTCCACAAGTTGTAACAGAAATGGGCATTCCAACTGCGATGAAAAAATTGATCTCAGCCGTGAAATTGTGACATAGTCGATTCAAATAAGTGTGGCTGTATCAATCAAGGAGTTGGAGTGACTAAGTATTTGCGACATTACATCATCCTAAGTGTAGCTATTTTACTTGTTGCCTGCAGTAGCCAACCTCCAAAACAAACGCCGCTTGACCCAACCCTCGTTGCTCGCTTACATATGCTTCCTTTGGACCGCAAATTACCTATCCCAGTACAAGGTGTAAAAGCGAGACAACTCACTGACACTTGGGGTGCATCACGAAGTCACGGTCGAACACATGAAGGCATTGATATCTTGGCGGCTCGTGGTACAAAAGTTTATAGTGCAACTGATGGAATTGTTCGCAGTATGCGCGATAATAAGCTGGGTGGGAAAGTCATTTGGATTTTAGGACCCGCTGGTTCTTGGCATTATTATGCGCATTTAGATCAGCATAAAAAAGGTCTCAATGAGGGTGACTTCGTGCGACGAGGTGACCATATTGGTTATGTCGGCAATACGGGTAATGCTCGACATACTGCCCCTCATTTACATTATGGAATTTACTTAGATGGTCGCGGTCGAGGCCCTGTCAATCCATACCCTTATTTACGTTAAATTAAAGTTTTTATTATTAGGAAGTTTTCATGTCAGAAGCCTTGATTAATCGTCTAGTTGAATTTGCAGAATCTGGCAATCAACAACGTATTGTCTTAAATGGACAAAGCCATCAGGGCTGGATTATGGAAATTACCGAAGAAGCTCTGTTGATTAGCACTGGGTTTGCAGATAAAGCAGGTAAAGATTTCTGGATTAATTTTTCGGATTTAGAACAGGCAGAGTTGTTCTTTTGGGACAATCAAAACGATCAGTGGGTTGCTTTTAACATTTGATCACTTCAGAGCATTCGCATGACGATTCAACGCTGTAGCTGGTGCTCCGATGAGCAGATTTATATTGATTATCACGATCAAGAATGGGGTGTTCCTGTATATGATGAACACACCTTATTTGAAATGCTCTGTTTAGAAGGTCAGCAAGCAGGACTCGCTTGGATTATTGTTTTAAAAAAACGCGAGCGATATCGACATCATTTCTTTCAATACACCATTGAAGAAATTGCGACTTTTACAGATGAACATTTAATCGAAATAGCACAAGATCCGGGCATAATTCGTCATTTAGGTAAACTAAAGGCGATTCGAGATAATGCTCGAGCATGGTTGAATATGCGCCAAAACATGCCTGATATGGTCAAATGGCTATGGAGTTTTGTAGGGCATCAACCCAAAGTTCATTCTGTGCCAGACTATCGCTTAGCACCAACACAAAGCGAATTAAGCCTGCAACTGTCTAAAACTCTAAAAAAGAATGGTTTTAAATTCGTGGGTCCAACCATTATCTATTCTTATCTGCAAGCGATAGGAATGATTGATGATCATGAAAATCACTGCTTTAAAAACCTTAGTTTAGCGCCATAAACTTTTTAAGAAGGTGCTTGGGATGATGACCTCATTTTTTGTTTCACCCAATCCGCTAAAAACACGATGGAGTCATGAATTTCATGAGTCAGTTCATGCCCTGCATTTAAGCGAATATAATTTTTATAACGGCGCTCTTCTCCAAAAACATCACCGGGAACAATGTTAATACCATGTTGACGTGCGGCATAATAGAGTTCTAAACCATCAATATGTGTCGGCAATTGCAGCCATAAAACATAACCACCATCCGGCTGACTTAACCCAATATCGATCCCGTGGAAAGCGTTTAATATCGTTTTTCGATATGCATCAACTTGATGATTTAATTTTGGTTTTAATCGGAGTAGATGCTCACGATAGGCTCTACTATACATCAGGTCAGCCAAAGCCAATTGCAAAGGTGTATTCACACTGACATTTTGAATGACAATTTGACGATGTAAATGTTTAAGCCTTGGCGGTAAACAAAACCAACCTACTCGATATGCGCTGGACAATGATTTTGATATTGAACTGCATAAAATGACATAGCCTGCTTCATCCCAATGTTTGATCGGTAAAGGTCGCTGTAAATTAAAACTACATTCAGCATAAATATCATCTTCAATCACATAACATTGATATTGTTCAGCCAATTGCACAATTTTCTGCTTATCATGATTTGAAAGCTCAAATCCTAGTGGATTTTGATAATTCACAGTCAATAGACAGGCTTTGGTATCGGGGTGCTGCATAGCTCTTTCTAAACGTTCTAAATCAAAACCATCCACATGTGCAGGTATCTCAATCAACTTGCGTTTCAGTGTCCCTAACAACTGTAATTGACCATTAAAATTTGGGGTTGGAATCACAATGCCATCCCCTTCCTTGGTCAAGAGCTGAACCACGAGTGATAACGCAGCCATACAGCCATTGGTGATATAAATCTCGTCTGGATTGATATAAAACCCATCTTCAGCCCAATGGTCTGATAAAGCTTGTCTCAATCTCAGATGCCCTTGTCGATTACTATAAAGGAAATCTTCTGGTTGACTGTGTTTTAAAGCACGTTGAATTGACTTTCGGATTGCATCTACAGGCACGTGATTTGGAGAGATTTGTACTGCACCTAAATGAATTGATCGATTATTGGTTGAAGACTCCTGTATTTCAATTTGCAAATCTAAGTTACTGATATCCTTTGCTTCAGCTTCAAATTCACGATGATAAGGCAATACTGGTGGATCATTTTTGGATTTCGAATGTTGTACAAAATAACCTGATTTATTTTTAACAGTGATGAGCCCTTCCGATTCCAATAATGCATAACAATTTTTTGCTGTATTTAAACTAACGGAATGTAATGCTGAAAATTGTCGAAGGGAAATGAGCTTCTGTCCTGAACACAGTTCTCCACTCAGAATTTTCTGTTTGATATGTTTGGCTAAGATTTGATACTGAAACATGAACTGTGCTCATTTTTATAAAATCTGTGTATCTGTATCTATAAACCTAGCAAATTTATGATGGTCTTACAGTTAAAAAGACACAGGAGGCCACATGAACAACGATAAATTATATTTGATATTACCCTTGGTAACACTTTTGACAGCTTGCCAACCAGAGCATGCGATCGATCAAGCTGCACTTGAACAAAAATTTATTTGTACATCGTTAATTGATGGATTCTTAAAAGTGACGCACAACAGTCATTATCGTTTTACAAAAAGTATTGAATCTCCAGAGCAGCAGAAAATTTACCTTTACACCGTATCTTCTGGTCATGCAGTCAAGCTCAATAGTCCCACACAAAAAAATTTAAATTTTCAATGTGATGATTCCAAAAAACAGACCTACCAAGTTTTTCTATTGGATCAGGCATCTAAGACAAAGCAACCAATTTTGAGTTTTCATTTGCCTCAAGCAGCAGAGTTAAAGCAATTTACAGCTTACACTTTGAAAAATGATTAAATGCCTAATTTAAACTCATTATTTCAAAATATCTGGTAACGGTATCTGCGCAGATTGAGCTTTTGCTAATTCAGTTTTCATTTTTTGCAACATTTGATAAGGCTGCTGTTGTACAAACATATTGGTCACACTTTGTGGAATTGCACCTTCTGGATCCGCATATCCTGAAGTGCTGACCTTCACCTTATTCGGTCCAATCTGTTCAAAGCTCCAGTCTCCAACATAGTGTTGCAGCCGAATATACTGAGGATTCTTAGGTTTTCCCGTTTGCGAAGCTTTATTCTTAATATGAATAATACCTTTTGAGTCCTTATACATTTTCCCTTGCACAATCAGGTCTCGATCTTTCAAAGGAAATGGAAAATCTAACACCATGTAGAGTTTAAATTCCCCTTGCTTCAAATCTTGAGAAATCACCTGTGCTGAACCGACATTGGGTACCCATGATTTTGCATTTTCTACATCCAAAACTATTGCAACTGCTCTTTCGAGTGAAGCATCCACTACTGTTTCAGCACGATAGGACAACACAGGATGATCAGGATTTTGTATCGTCCACACTTTAATATTGTTTTTGTTAATAGTGAGTCGAGAGGCTTCATTAGCTTGAACTTGGCTTGTCAGGCCAATGGCACTGACAAGCAAGCAGATCATAGAAATTTTCTTCATTTTTATTCTTCATATTTAACATTATTATTTAGATGATCACGCAGTTTTTTTAAACTTAAACTTTGATATCGTTGAAGCCTAAAACGTCTTTCATGTCATATTTTTTCGGTGCTTTACCTACAACCCAAGCAGCTGCACGTACTGCACCTGCAGCAAAATTCATGCGATTCGTGGCTTTATGTGTGATTTCTACACGTTCACCTTCACCAATAAACATTACCGTATGTTCACCCACAATATCGCCACCACGAATGGTTTGGAAACCAATACTTTGACGTTCACGAGGACCAGTATGCCCTTCACGGTGATACACAGCATCTTGCTTCAAATCACGACCTAATGCATCAGCAATCGCCTCACCCATCATTAAAGCAGTACCTGATGGCGCATCAACTTTATGACGATGATGTGCTTCGATCACTTCAATATCGACACTGTCACCAAAGACTTTAG
Source organism: Acinetobacter sp. 24-47-62 (assembly GCF_056779765.1). Lineage (NCBI taxonomy): Bacteria > Pseudomonadati > Pseudomonadota > Gammaproteobacteria > Moraxellales > Moraxellaceae > Acinetobacter > Acinetobacter sp. 24-47-62. Next base: position 38,551 of record NZ_JBWYIN010000002.1, on the reverse strand, counting down.
ATGCTAATTCTAAAAGTTTAATGGATACATTCACGCCTACGGAGTAGTTTGCTGCGTATACTACAGGAGCAATCGTTGCACTTTCATCTAAAAATGCTTTTTGCTCATCGTTCATTCCAGTCGTACCGATCACTAATGCAACACCAGCCTCACGGCACAGTTTCAAATGCTGTTCAGTTGCTACTGGTGTAGTAAAGTCAATAAATACATCGCAATCATTTAAAACATCTTGGATATCACCCACAACTTTCACACCAAGTGTACCAATACCTGCTAATTCGCCTGCATCTGCGCCAATAAGGCTACTGCCTGGACGCTCTACCGCTGCTGCTAATTGATAACCAGCATCTTGAACTGCTTGAATCAATGTACGACCCATACGGCCACCAGCACCTAAAATCCCAATACGCGGAGCGACAGACATAACCTATTCCTAGTGTTGCTTTAAAATTGTTCTTACTATAACAAAAGTCTATACATACGCTAAGTTTATCGATATAAAAAATTATGCTGTCTTCTAAGCATTTGATTTGAACTTTAATCGAATAATTAGATTAAATTTAGAAAAATATTCGGTTTTTTATATTTATAAATTTTAACTATGATCAATGCCATGAAATTCAACACTTTTATAAGGAAATAATATGGCAGACCAAGCTCGAAAATTATCAACGATCCAAACGATCGAACAGTTACAGTTGGATGCTTCATTAGTTCAAGGTTTAGATCATGCCGACACTGCGTGGATCATTGTCGAAGCCATTCAACAATTGCAGGAATATCATAATCAGTGGCACTGAGATGAAACGGATCAGATGATTTTTCACATTTAAAGGAAAATCATCTTCTGTGTTATTAAAATATTTACAATTTAAAAATCATATTAGGATTCAAAATTTAAAATTGCTCAAAGCATTGATTGCTCAGCTAAAGCATCGGTTTCTATTTTCATTCCTATTAAAATATGTTCTTATTATCTCGTTATTTTTAATCTAAATTACATTCTATCTTCACAGTTTCTCTGCATTTTTTCAGTACATTAGTGTGAACCCCAATTTATAAGGTCAACGAGGGCGGAATATGAAAAAGATTATGACAGTTTTGACATTATCTTTAAGTGCAATATTTACAGCAAATATTGCCAATGCTGCTCCTTACTCTGATGACTACCAAGATAAAGGTTCACGTGAACGTGGTAAAGGATTTGAGAAACGTACTCAATATGATGCTTCATCAGATCAAGAGTTCCAAGATCGTCGTAAAAACAGAGAAGAGCGTGGCGTAAAACGTTTACGTCAACATAAATGGCAAACTGGCTACGTCATGCCTCAACACTATCGTGGCAATAGTTATAAAACCGAATATAAAGATCATAACCTACCAAAACCTGGTAAAAACCAACAATGGTACAAAGTGAATAATGACTTTATTCTGGTGGATTCAAACAGCAATAGTATTTTGAAAATCCAGCAAGATTAATTTTGACGTTTAAATCGACCCGACTTCATGTCGGGTTTTTTGTTGAGTGCAATCCTAATCATTCATCTTCATCACTTCTTCATACATTTCACAAATTGACTATATCTCTCCACGGTTTATCTCAAATCATTTTGTACTTTAGCGATATCGGATAAATAACAAAGTTAGAGGTATCCTACATGAAAAAGTTAGTATCAGTACTTACATTAGCAATGAGTGGTTTATTGGCAACATCTGCGATGGCTGGTCCACATGACGATGGTCGTCACTATTCAAAACCAACTCCACCACCAGCGCATTGGAATAAAGGTCAGCCTGCGAAATATCAACATGACCGCTATGAACAAAATCGTGGATTCCAAAATGTAAATCCAAGCCGTCAATGGCGAGTAGGTCAACAGTTACCACGTCAATTCAACTCTTCAAAATTTGAGTTAAGTGATCGTCAAGCGAAGAATCTACCTAAAGCGGCGCGTAACCAGCAGTGGTACAAAATTAATGGAGACTATGTCTTAGTGAATGAGCGTACAGATCGCATCGTGCGTATCATCGGATAAGCTTATTCCTAGATCTTCTCAAATTGATCTTCCCTGCACTCAGCCCAAACTCAGTTTGGGCTTTTTTATGTCTTTATTTTAATGCAGGTGTGGAAAATCATTTTTTTGTTTAGAATCTGATGACCACTTCCCGCTTCTATCGGTACATGCATGCAATCGGACTCAATAGATACAATTCAAAATATGACACAGCAATATGTGCATTGGTTCCGAAACTCAGCGCCGTATATCAACGCCCATCGTAATAAAACCTTCGTTTTAATGTTTGGCGGCGAAGCAGTTCAATCACCAAATTTTCAACATATTATTCATGATATTGCCCTTTTACATTCTCTCGGCATTCGACTCATTCTGGTTCATGGAGCACGACCACAAATCAGTGCAAATCTTGCTGAGAAGAATTTAGATAGTCCTTTTCATAATCATCGTAGAGTAACAACACGTGACTCATTAGGTGCGGTCATGTCTGCCGTAGGCTCAATCCGTTTACAAATCGAAGCCTTATTGTCTATGGGACTTGCAAATTCACCCATGTATGGTGCTCGCATTGATGTGGTATCTGGTAATTTTATAACAGCTAAACCTTATGGCATTCGTAACGGTATCGATTTTCAACTTACCGGTGAAGTGCGTTCAGTCGATGCAGATGCGATTCAAAAACATTTGGACAATCACAATATTGTATTGCTTGGCCCCTCAGGTTATTCAACCACTGGTGAAGTTTATAACTTGCTTGCTGAAGAAGTGGCGACCAAAACAGCTATCCAACTCGGTGCCGATAAACTCATTTTTCTCGGTTCCGAACAAGGTTTAATGCAAAGCCCACAGCAGTTGTTGCGCGAAGTGACCCCGCATCAGCTAGATCAACATATTGACGTTGCTTTAGAGCAAAATTATGAATTGGCATTGCATTTACAAAATGCCAAGGAAGCCTCTTTAAATGGCGTTAACCGCGTTCATTTATTATCTTATGAACATGATGGTGCATTAATCGAAGAATTATTTACTCGTGATGGGCATGGCACGATGATCACCGATGCACATTATGAAGAAGTCCGCACAGCGACGATTCAGGATGTCGGTGGATTAATCAGTTTATTACGCCCATTAGAACAAGAAGGCATTTTGGTATACCGCTCTAGAGAACGCTTAGAAAATGAAATTGATCATTTCGCTGTGATTGAACGTGACGGTATGGTTCTGGCTTGTGCAGCATTATATCCAATACCAACTGAATCAAATGAAATTCGTTCTGCAGAAATAGCCTGTGTGGCAGTACATCCAAGTTACCGCAAATCAAATCGTGGTAGCCAAATCTTGCACTATTTAGAAGAGAAAGCAAAAAAGTCTAATATCCAACAGTTATTTATTCTTACGACACGAACCGCACATTGGTTTTTGGAACAAGGGTTTGTCAAAGCATCGGTGGATGACTTACCACAAGCGCGTCAGGCACTTTATAATTTCCAAAGAAACTCAATTGTTTGTAAAAAGCCACTCTAAAGTGGCTTTTTTATTGCACCCTCATGAACTGCTTTATCTTTCTTTTATATATCGATATTCCTAGTTGAACTATCTTCACACTCATTCGATATATTCATACAAATCATATCATTATCACAATTTAATATTTTAATATATATTTATATATTTCATTAACTTAGAAACAAAAATATCGCTATTATCAGCTTGAGTCTTTTGCATTTTTTTAGATATTTTTTTCTCTTTTAATTTTATCTTTTTTATTCATTAGGAATTCCTGAATTCTTATTTTTTACGAAATAGAAAATTCATTAACTTAGGCGCGTTACATGACGCATTTATTTTTTTGATTTTTTTATTTTTAAGTTTTCAGGATTTTCAATATGAGCAGCTTTAACGCTAATCTTTGGAAAAAAACACTCATTTTGTCTTCTGCGTTAACAGGTGCTTTGCTACTCACTGGTTGCGACTCAAAAAAAGAAGATAAAACCCAAGTGTTAAATATCGGTTATCAAAAGTATGGCTTACTGCCCGTGATTAAAGAACGTGGTGAATTAGAAGCCGTTTTGAAGGATCAAAACATTCAAGTGAAATGGGTAGAGTTCCCAGGTGGACCACAACTGTTAGAAGGTTTGAATGTCGGCAGTGTTTCATTTGGTGAAGTCGGTGAAGCCCCCCCTATTTTTGCCCAAGCAGCGAATTCAAATTTGGTTTATGTCGCAAATCAACCTGCGACTCCACGCGCTGAAGCGTTGATTGTTCAAAAAAATTCGAACATCAAAGATATTCAACAACTTAAAGGTAAGCGTGTAGCGTTAAACAAAGGTTCTAACGTTCATTATCTTCTCTTGAAGATTTTAGAAAAGAATCATTTGACGCTTGATGATATTGAAGTGGTTTACCTACCACCATCGGATGCTCGCGCAGCATTTGAGCGCGGTGCAGTCGATGCATGGGTAATCTGGGATCCGTTCTTTGCAGCAGCAGAGCATCAAATCGGCGCACGTGTTCTCGCTTCTGGCGAAGGGAATGCCAATAACTACCAGTTCTATATGGCTGATCGTAAGTTCGTTGAACAGAATCCTGAAATTATACAAACCGTTGTTCAAGAACTTAATGAAGCATCAGATTGGATTGCTTCCAATAAAGACGAAGCAGCTCAACTGCTCGTGAAGCCTACAGGCCTAGATTTCAAAATTCTTCAAACCTCAATTGGACGTATGAGCTTCGGCGTTTATCCAATTAGTACTGAAGTTGCTCAACATCAGCAAAAAGTTGCCGATGTATTCCATCAACAGAAGTTAATTCCAAACAAAATCAATATTCAGGCCGCAATTATTGCGCCTACACCCAAATAACAACATGAAAAGGTGATGAACATGACTCAATATCAATCAGGAAATACAGCACACACTTGGTTTAAAACCTCAAGTCATTCAATGACAACGATGCTATTTGCCTGTGCGATGTTGGGTTGCTCAGCTGCATGGGCTGTTGATCCCTCAGTGAAAGAATTACGCATTGGCTTCCAAAAATCTTCCGTAAATTTGGTGATTGCTCAACAGCAAAAACTGTTTGAGCAAGAATTTCCCAATGCCAAAATTACATGGAATGAGTTCCCTGGTGGTCCTCAAATTTTAGAAGCACTTGCAGTGGGTTCAGTGGATATTGGTGCAACAGGTGATACCCCCCCTGTTTATGCTCAAGCAGGAAACAAACCTTTGCATTACATTGCTTATGAGGCGGCGAAGCCTCTTTCTTCAGCAATCTTAGTGCCGCAAAAATCCAAAATTACTCAGCTTAAACAACTCAAAGGCAAGCGTGTCGCAGTACATCGTGGCTCTAGTTCACATTATCTATTGGTCCAAGCCGTCCGAAAAGCAGGTTTGCAATGGAGCGATGTAAAACCAATTTGGTTAAGTCCTGCTGATGCACGCGCAGCATTCCAAAAAGGTGCTGTTGATGCATGGGCCATTTGGGATCCGTATTACGCTGCTGCTGAACTTGAAGATAAAGCAAAAGTTTTGACCACTGGACAAGGGCTGAGCCCGAATTACACGTTCTATCTCGCTTCAGGCAAGTTTATCGACAAACATCCTCAAGCGATTTCAGGTGTCATTGAACAGATTAATCTTGCTGATCAATGGGTTCAAAAGAACTTAAAAACTACAGCAACGATTTTTGCCAAAACAACAGGTTTAAAGCCGAATGTGAGCCAAACCTTTGTTCAGCGCCGACCTCGTCCATCTTATGCAGCACCTTTAACCGCGAAAGTCATTGCAGATCAGCAACAACTGGCTGATCGCTTTGCTGAGCTCAAAATCATTCCTAAACCGATACAAATCAACCAAGTCGTATGGACTGGTAAGTAACTCATATTAAGGACTTAAGTAATGAAAATTTTCTGGTTTATTCCTACTCATGGTGATAGTCGCTACCTAGGTACAAGCAAAGGCGGACGTGTTGTCGACCATGCCTACATGAAACAAATCGCTGTGGCGGTGGATAATCTAGGTTATGAAGGTGTGCTTATCCCGACTGGTCGTTCTTGTGAAGATCCATGGTTAACTGCCGCAAGTTTAATTGATGCCACCAAAAATCTTAAATTTCTCGTTGCTTTGCGTCCAGGGGTAACCACTCCTGCACTGGCTGCACGTATGGCAGCAACCTTTGACCGTCTTTCAAATGGCCGTGTTCTATTGAACTTGGTCACTGGTGGTGATGAGCAAGAGTTAAAAGGTGACGGCGTCTATGAAGATCATAAAACGCGTTATAAAACTGCGACTGAATATACTACGATTTGGCGCGAAATTTTAAAACGCTCTCATACGGGTGAAAGCTTCACGTTCCATGGTGAACATCTAAGCGTGGATGATGCAAAATTATTATATCCACCCGTCCAAAAACCTTACCCACCATTGTGGTTTGGTGGTTCTTCTGATGATGCTGTTGAACTGGCAACCGATCAAGTGGATACCTATTTAACTTGGGGCGAGCCACCAGCAGCAGTTAAAGAAAAAATTGAAAATGTCCGCGCTAAGGCGGCAGCTAAAGGTCGCACCCTAGATTACGGTATTCGTTTACATGTCATCGTCCGCGAAACCAACGAGGAAGCATGGAGAGCTGCTGAAGAATTAATTCAGTATGTTGATGACGAAACCATCGCTGCGGCACAGAAAAAATTTAAACAAATGGACTCTGTTGGTCAACGTCGTATGGCTGAACTTCATAATGGAGATCGCTCGAAACTTGAAGTTTCACCAAACTTATGGGCTGGCGTAGGTCTCGTCCGTGGCGGTGCAGGCACGGCATTAGTAGGTGACCCTGAAACTGTGGCGGCACGTATCCAAGAATATGCAGATTTAGGCATTAATACCTTTATTTTCTCGGGTTATCCGCACCTTGAAGAATCAATTCGTTTTGCTGAATTGGTATTCCCTCTTCTACCATTAGAAACACGCCAAAAACTGACTCAACCGAATCTGACTGGACCTTTTGGTGAGATTGTTGCGAATAACTACACTCCTGAAGAAAATAAAAAAGGAGATCAGGTTCAGGAGCCGGCATGACAACAGCAGTAAATAAAACTCAAAAGCATTCTATCGTGTTGAGTAAAACCAAGGTGGTTAAAGCTGAAGGTTTTCTCTCTCGAGGAACCAAACAACTGGGGCAACGTTTGTTGCCTTGGTTAGTACCCATTTTCCTTATTGTGATTTGGCAACTGGCATCAGTCACTGGCATTTTAGAAAGCCGCGTCTTGCCTGCTCCAACCGCAGTGGTTTTAGCTTTTTGGCATCTATTGCTTAGTGGTGAACTGTGGACACATGTCCAAGTCAGTGCGGGACGTGCACTGATTGGCTTGCTGATTGGTGGTGGCTTAGGATTATTTTTAGGGTTGTTAAATGGCTCATCTAAAGTCGCCTCTACGTTACTCGACACGACCCTACAAATGATCCGTAATATTCCAGCTTTAGCTTTAATTCCATTGGTGATTCTATGGTTTGGAATTGACGAATCTGCCAAATTATTTTTGGTCGCGATTGGCGTGTTTTTCCCAATTTATATCAATACGTATCACGGTATCCGATCTGTAGATCCTCAGCTGATCGAGATGGGCAAGAGTTATGGTTTAACACGCTGGCAGTTATACAAAGAAATTATTTTACCAGGTGCTCTTCCTTCCATTTTAGTTGGTTTGCGCTTCGCACTAGGTTTAGTTTGGGTTCTTTTAATTGTGGCTGAAACCATCTCGGCACAAGCTGGAATTGGCTACATGACCATGAATGCGCGTGAATTTTTACAAACAGATGTCGTTTTAGTAGGGATTCTACTGTATGCCCTACTTGGTAAATTAGCGGATGTACTCGCGGTTGCCTTAGAAAAATATTTATTACGCTGGCATCCAGGCTATCAAAAATAGGAATGCGTATGACTGATTTAAGTATTTCAAATCTCGCTGATGAACATGTCATTCCAGATCATGCCAGATCAGCTCCACAAAAGATCGGTGCAGAAATTAATATTGAACAACTGCACAAGTTCTATGGCAAAGTTAAAGTATTAGAGGATTTAGACCTACATATAGAACCTGGTGAATTTGTTGCCATTGTGGGTCGAAGTGGCTGTGGTAAGAGTACGTTGTTACGGTTAATCGCGGATTTAGAACAACCGAGTTATGGTGAGATTAAATTTAAATCTGCACTGAACTTTCGTGAAGGTATTACCGCTGATGACATCCGCGTCATGTTCCAAGATCCTCGCCTATTACCATGGAAAAGCATTTTAAAAAATGTGCAATTGGGCTTAGATAAATCCCAGCATGATAAGGCTGAAGCATTATTGGAAAAAGTTGGCTTAAATGAAAAAGCTGAACTTTGGCCTGCACAACTTTCAGGTGGACAACGTCAACGAGCAGCGCTAGCACGTGCCTTGTCTCATACCCCTCGAATACTATTACTTGATGAACCTTTGGGGGCTTTAGATGCGCTTACGCGTTTAGACATGCAAAATTTAATCGAGAAACTATGGCTAGAACAAGGCTTCACCACCATCTTAGTGACACATGATGTCAGTGAAGCTGTTCAGTTAGCAGATCGTATTATTTTGCTCGATAAAGGTCATATCGCACATCAGTTCAAAGTAGATTTACCACGACCGCGACAAAAAAATGTCAAATTTGCAGAGCTTGAACAACAAGTTTTAGAAGCCGTACTTTCAACTTAAGCGATACAAAATATGACATTCTGAATTGTTGAATAAGGTAAATGGAAGTGTCTAATTTTCGTCGGAAAATTAGACACTTTTCGTACTGATAAATGGCTTTTTTTAATTAAATTAAAAGATATTCTCGATCAGCATTTCCCACATGAGTAATATGTATTTGTTTATCAAATAGATTGTACATGTGTCTTATTATTAGTTTTATCACTTAACTACACAATTATTCTTCATATTCTTTTGCAAATGCCCTAATCCTTGTGCACAAATCGCACGTTTTGCCGTACAATTTGAGGTTCCTTTTTATAATTTACTGACGAGATGGAACAAAAGAAGAGTACGCAAAAACGTCAACAGCTTTTAGCTGCTGCATTAGATGTGTTTTCTGTGTATGGTTTTAGTGGTGCAAGCTTAGATGAAATTGCACAACTCGCGGAAATGCACAAATCGAATATTTTCTATTACTATGAAAATAAAGAAGCGCTCTATGTCGAAGTGCTGACTACTGTCATGCAAAAATGGTTAGCTCCACTGCAAATGTTGGAAGCTGATTTAGAGCCTGCTGAAGCGATCACGCAATATCTCATGCAAAAGATTGAGGTTTCTCGTACTCAACATAAGGCATCAAAATTATTTGCTTTAGAAATTATCCAAGGCGCACCACATATCCTGCCAATTTTGAAAGGCCCATTAAAAAAACTCTTCAAACGCAAATCTAAAGTCATTTCCACGTGGCAAGAGCAAGGCAAAATATCAGACAAGATCGATGCTGAGGTTTTAATTATTAACCTTTGGGGTATCACACAAAACTATGCTGATTTTAGCACCCAAACTGAAATGGTAACGGGAAAAACCTTGCGCAATCGCACCATGTATCAACGTACCATTGAGCATACAGTCCATATGATGCTATACGGTATTTTACCTCGACCATAATTGGTTTCTCTAAATCTCTTCGAGATTGATCTCTGGCATACGACCATAGTTTCTATGGTCGCCAAAATCTTAAAAATCTAGTGTTCCATACTCTGATATAAAGCCAATAATTTTTGAGCGCCCAACAACAAGTTCTCCTCCCAATCTAAATGTGCGGTGTCGTTTGCCCCATCTGTAATGTATTTCACGGAAATCAAACGAACGCCAAGTTTCTTACATACTTTGGCGAGCGCATATCCTTCCATATCAACCAACTGACATGGCACCTTAGGTTCACCAGTTTCAAAGCTATCGCCAGTCCCACAAATGCCCTTGGGAAGATGTTGAAAATACGGCTCTAGGTTAATCGCTGCGGGAAATTCCTGATCCATCGGTGTAACACCAACTTCAAAGCCAAGCGGTGAAACATCCATATCTCGCTGTACAAATGTTGTTACTTCAACCAAGGAATGCGCATCAAAATGCGAACTTCCTGCTGTTCCTAAATTCAGCAAAGTTGTGCATCCCGTTTTTTGAATCACTTCAAAAGCTTTAAATGCTGCATTGACCTTACCAATACCACTGTAATGTACTGCAATATTTTCAGCTTCGAATAATCCTTTAGATTCGCTTGCTAAGGCCATAATTAGGGCTAGATCAGACATCACTTACTCATTAAATTTCGAATGGAATACATTAGACAAAAATATATCCGGAAATAAAAGTTTCTTTGATCTAATGACTCAAGCGTCTTGATCTAGAATAAGAAAAGTATTGAATAAAAACACAACAACAAGACGAAACTGTGAGAATATGGCAATATATAGCCCAAATTAATTTTAGTCACCATTTCGCCCATGAAGCTACTCCGTCTGAATGCTTTAGCGCCCAACTTTCAATTGCCCAAAACTGCCGTCACCATTGGCAATTTTGATGGTGTTCATTTGGGTCATCAGGCGATGGTTCAGCAATTAAAAGACATAGCACAACAACAAGATTTAAAAACTGTGGTGATGATTTTTGAGCCACAGCCTTTAGAATATTTTAAAAGTTACGATGCACCACCACGAATTAGTTCATTACGTGAAAAAGTGGAACATTTGGCTGCACTTGGTATCGACTATATTGTTGTTGCCAAATTTGATGACACTTTCCGTAATTTAAGTGCGGAAGAGTTTGCTGATATTCTAAAATACAAACTGAATACCCAAAGTCTGGTACTCGGTGAAGATCATCATTTTGGGAAAAACCGACAAGGTAATAGCCAATTCTTGCGCGATTATGGTTTTCAAGTCACCGATTTAGATAACGTTGAACTGAATGGCGAGCGTATTAGCTCCACCTTAATACGCCAAACTTTGGCTGCAGGTGATCTTAAAAAAGCTGCGGAGCTACTTGGTCGCCCGTATAGCATTACGGGTCGTGTTCAATATGGTGATCAAATCGGTCGCACCATTAACTTTCCAACTATCAATGTTCGTCTAAACCGCCATAAACCCTGTTTGCATGGCATCTATGGTGTTGAAGTGATTTGTGAAACAGAATCGTTAAAAGACAAAGTTCGCAATGAAAATGCCGAATATCCAGGTATCGCTGGTTATAAGGCTACAGCCCTTTTCGGTGCAGGACATGTCGGCACCCGACCAGCCATCGAACAGGAACATCCAGAGTGGCGATTAGAAGTACATTTCCCTGATGTTTCTGCTAATCTGTATGGCCTGTTAATGCGGGTAACATTTTTGAACTTTGTTCATGGCGAAAAGAATTATCCTTCGCTAGAAGCACTCAAAGCTGGGATCGATGATGATGTTGAGCAACTGCTTGAGTTTCGCCGAAATAACCCCAACTTTCCTTATTAATACTCCTTAATTTTTGTAAAACGCGTCAGCTTTAGACTGATTAAATTGGAAGACAACTTGCATGAGCGATAAGCAAACTCCTGAAAATGCAGTGGACTATAAAGCCACGCTAAACCTCCCAGGTACTGACTTTGCGATGAAAGCAAATCTCGCAGTACGTGAAGCGAAATGGTTAGAAGAGTGGTATGCCGACAACATTTATCAGCAGATTCGTGCGTCGCGTATTGGCAAGAAAAAATATGTGCTTCATGACGGCCCTCCATATGCGAATGGTCAAATTCACTTAGGTCATGCGGTTAACAAAGTCTTAAAAGACATCATCATTAAAAGCCGAGTGATGGATGGTTTTGATGCACCATACGTACCGGGTTGGGACTGTCATGGTCTTCCAATTGAACTTAAAGTTGAAGAAAAAGTCGGTAAAGTCGGCGTAAAAGTAAATGCTTCTACATTCCGTAAAGCCTGCCGTGAATATGCTTACACACAAGTTGAACTGCAAAAGAAAGACTTCGTGCGTATGGGCGTGTTTGGTGATTGGGACAATCCGTACTTAACGATGAACTTCAAACAAGAAGCCGACATCGTGCGTTCATTGGGTGCTATTGCCAAAGCAGGTCATATCGAACCAGGTCTTAAACCCGTCAACTGGTGTTTAGACTGTGGTTCATCATTGGCTGAAGCTGAAGTTGAATACGAAGATAAAAAATCAGACGCAATTGATGTGGGTTTCAGCGTTGTTGATTTAGCTGACCTTTCTGCACGTTTGGGTGTAGACATTGCTGAACGTACCGACATCGTGATTTGGACCACAACACCTTGGACTATGCCTGCCAACCAAGCGGTTGCGCTTCATGCTGATCTCGAATATCAACTTGTGAAAGCGACTGGCGAAGACAAAGTACCTCAAAACTTCATTCTTGCGAAATCATTGGTTGAATCAGCTACTCAGCGTTATGGTTTTACTGCATTTGAAGTCATTGCAGAATTCACTGGTGCAAAACTTGAAAACCTTGTTCTGCAACACCCACTGATCGCTGAACGCCAAGTGCCTGTAATCTTAGGTGAGCACGTGACTGACGGTAGCGGTACAGGTGCTGTACATACTGCACCAGGTCATGGTGTAGACGACTATAAAGTTGGCTTACAGTACAACTTAAAAGTTGAAAACCCAGTCGGTGGTAATGGTGTATATCTACCAACTTCGCCACTCTTTGCAGGCGAGCACATCTACAAAGCCAATCCAAAAATTATTACAGCATTGACTGAAGCAGGCAAACTTTGGGCACATGTTGTGATTAAACATAGCTACCCACATTGCTGGCGCCATAAAACACCGATTATCTTCCGTGCAACACCACAATGGTTCATCAGCATGGATGCCAAAGGTCTACGCCAAGGTGCATTGAACGCGATTGAAAATGATATTGAGTTCGTACCAGATTGGGGTAAAAACCGTATTCAAGCGATGATCGAAGGTCGCCCAGATTGGTGTATCTCTCGCCAACGTACTTGGGGTGTGCCAATTCCATTCTTCGTTCATAAAGATACTAACGAGTTACACCCTCGTACACCTGAATTGATTGAAGAAGTTGCGAAGTTAATCGAGCAAGAAGGTATTGATGGTTGGTATAACCGTGATGCACGCGAATTCATCGGTGATGATGCAGATTGCTATAACGCTGTTCGAGATACTTTAGACGTATGGTTCGATTCAGGTACAACACACTTTGCAGTCCTTCGTGAACGTGAAGAGCTACAAGACCCTGCTGATTTGTACCTTGAAGGTTCAGACCAACACCGTGGTTGGTTCCAATCTTCATTGTTGACTTCAATGGCAATCAACGAACGCGCACCGTATAAAGGCTTGTTGACACACGGCTTCGTGGTCGATGAGAAAGGCCGTAAGATGTCGAAATCGATCGGTAACGTCATCACACCGCAAGACATCATTAAAGATATGGGTGCTGATGGCCTTCGTTTCTGGATTGCATCTGCAGATTACCGTTATGAAATGACCGCAGGTAAAGAAATCTTTAGCCGTGCCTCAGACGGTTACCGTCGTATTCGTAACACATTGCGTTTCTTGTTAGCAAATTTAAATGGTTTCCAACCTGCGACTGATTGCTTAGCGATTGATGATTTGATTGCACTTGATCAATACATCTTGCAACGTGCTTCAGAAGTGCAAGAAACGATTCAGAAAGCTTACGAAGATATGAACTTCCATATCGTGACAAGTGCGCTGACGAATTTCTGTATCAACGATTTAGGTGGTTTCTACCTAGACATCATCAAAGACCGTCAGTACACCACCAAAGCAGATTCTCAAGCACGCCGTTCTGCACAAACTGCGTTGTACCATTTGGTTCAAGCATTTGTACGTTGGATGGCACCTATTTTAACGTTCACCGCACAAGAAGCTTGGCCATTGATTCCCGGTCAAACTGAGAAATATGTCTTCACTGCTGAATGGTATGATATTCCGACTGCATCAAGTGCCAATGTCGTATCAGAAACTGAATGGCAAACATTGATCAATGTGAAATCGGCAGTGAATAAGTTTATCGAGGCAGCACGTGGTGCGAAAACTGTGGGTTCAAACTTGTCTGCTAAGGTTGAGCTTTGGGCGAATGATGAACTTAAAGCCGTTCTAGACAAATTAGGCGATGAACTTCGTTTCGTTCTCATTACTTCACAAGTGATGGTCAATAGTTTCGATGCAGCACAAGGTGAAGTATCTGACTTAGAAGGCTTGAATGTGAAAGTTTCTGCTGCTGACGGCGAAAAATGCGTTCGTTGCTGGCATGTTCTGCCTGATGTGAATACACATCCATCACATCCAGGACTATGTGGTCGTTGTATTATTAACCTCCCTACAGGTCAAGGCGAAGAGAGAAAATATGCCTAATCCACAAAATAATAAAAAAGGTTTATTCCAATTCTATCCCCACAATTTGTGGTGGATAGGATTGTCTATTGTTGCCATTATTTTGGATCAATGGACTAAATGGATAGCAAGTACACATCTGACTTATGCAGACCCTGTACCTGTTTTACCTTTTTTAAATTGGACATTACTACATAACTACGGCGCTGCCTTTAGTTTCTTGTCCGATGCCGGTGGATGGCAACGTTATTTCTTTACATCGCTTGCAGGAATTGTCTCGGTTATTTTTGTGTTTTGGATTATGCGTATGCCAAAAAACATGAAAGTATTGCCTTTAGCCATCGCACTCATCTTAGGTGGGGCGATTGGTAATCTTATTGATCGAGTAAGTTTAGGCTATGTTGTTGATTTTATTCATATTTACTATAACAATAGTCACTTCCCTGCTTTTAACCTTGCAGATAGTGCCATTACTTTAGGTACCATCTTAATGCTGATCGATACTTTTTTCTTAGAGAAACATCGTATTCAACGTGCGGAAGCGCAAAATGACTGATTTTATTAATCCAAATGAAGATACTCGCATTGAAGCGGGTTCAAAAGTACATTTACACTTTTCAGTAGCCATTGAAAATGGTGTTGAAATTGATAATACACGTAGTCGCGAAGAACCTGTAAGCCTTGTGATAGGTGATGGCAGCTTATTGCCTGGTTTTGAAAAAGCTTTATTTGGCTTACGTGCGGGGGACCGTCGTACAGTAAGTTTACCTGCTGAAGATGCTTTTGGTCCTTGGAACCAAGAGAACGTGCAAAAATTTGATACTGTTAAATTTGAGCAACGTCCTGCTGAAGGTCAAATGATTGAGTTTGAAGATAAAGCAAAGCAGTCATTATATGGTGTGGTTAAATCGGTTGGTGATGATATCACTGAGGTCGACTTTAACCATCCGCTTGCTGGTAAAGATATTACTTTTGAAGTTGAAATTTTCAAAGTAACACCAGCAGGTCAGCAAGGCATCAAAATTATGTAATGCCTGATTCGTGCATAAAAAAGCGCCTTATGGCGCTTTTTTTTAGATACATTTTCGATCTACCTTTTTTAAAAAAAACATTTTAAAGTCAGTGTGATAACAGTTAGAAGGATTAATTTGGTGAATATTCAAATTATTGTGGGAAGCGTTCGAGAAGGCCGCACAGCCATTAAAGTTGCAAATTGGGTTCAAAACACGATTTCATCATATAACTACAGCACGATTCAGACAGAAATTGTGGACTTAAAAGAATGGGATTTACCGTTTTTCGCTGGAGCAAATCCACCACTAACAGGGATATATGATCAACCTAAGCAACAAGAATGGGCTGCTCAAATCGCGAAAGGTGATGCATTTATATTTATTAGTCCTGAGTATAATCATGGTTACAGCCCTGCACTTAAAAATGCACTCGACTATTTAGGTAAAGAGTGGAATGGAAAACCTGCTGCTTATGTCAGTTATGGCGGTAGTAATGGCTCTCGCTCTATCGATCAAATCCGTCAAGTTGCTACGCAATTAGGTTTAATCGACTCAAATGCCGTGGTTGAGATTCGCGATATTTTTGCACGCAATCGCAATGAAACATTCGAAGGCAATGAATTCGATGACAAAGCGCTTAAATCTGCGTTTGATAAAATTGTGCAATATGTAAGTGCGTAAAAATCATCTTCTGATCATCAATAGGTGCGCGATTATAAATACCGAAGACACTTTGATCGAGATAAAATTATAGTTAAAAAAGTGAACCCTCTAAAATTAGAGGGTTCTTTTTAGATACAGATCGCAATGAATTAACTAATTTTGTCCAACCGTTAAACTTTGATTCCCTATACATTTGCATCCACATGCCAAAGGTGAATTATGCTGTGCGGCGGGTTTTCCCATAATAACCATTTTGCTGTCACCCGCAACAATTGTCGTCACCGTTTTATGTTTAGGACAGGTGACCTTATCCCCTACACAAGCAACTGGCTTACCTTCGATTAAGAAAGAACTATTTGCTGAAATAACCTGCCCACCACCTGTGGTTGGAGAGCCAATCGTAATATAAGGGACAGTCATACACTTATTCCTTTTATAATATTTTATTGAACTTCAAACTCGATTCGTCGATTTTTCTTACGACCCTCTTCCGTTGCATTGTCTGCAACAGGTTCATCAGCACCCATACCCGCTGTACTTAATCGTGAAGGTGAAATATTCTTCGCAATCAAATATTGTTTTACTGCATCCGCACGTTGCAAGCTCAATTCTTTGTTTTTCTGTGGATTACCTTGACTGTCAGTATGTCCGATAATTTTGACATTTTTGCCTTGAACTTTGTTTAGCGCAACCACCATTTCGTCTAAAATTTGTGTGCCTGCTGGTAAAAGTGTGGCACTTCCAGAAGCAAATTCAATAATTCGATTTTTTAAAGCATTATCAATGATAGCTTGTTCTGCATGATTCACAGATAACTGTGCATTAAAGCGATAAGGTGCCACAACTAAATTTTGAAATGTATTTTGAGTCGGTACGATATCATTTTGATTGAGGACTTTACCTGTGAGCTCAACTTGTGTTCCTCTTACACTCAATTTTCCTTGAGAAACTTTTTTAAGATCAGGTGTGATGACTTGGGTTACGGAATCACTCCATCCATTGGGTGCAGTGACAGGACGAACCTGAATTTTATCGATAATTTGGTCTTGGCTATAGACCACTTTCATTTTACTCAATATGGCCTGTTTGCTCATCTCGTTAGGAACAACTCCCTCAACGATAATTTCTTTCGCAAACGATATAACACTTAAACTCAATATCGAACTAAGCAGTGAAATCTTTAATAAGGTTTTCTTCATCATTATTCTTCTATAAAAGTCTGTCGGAATAATTTCATTCCTTGATTTAAACTTAACTGTCGTTCGCACAAAGATTGCTCGAGTGCAGCAAGACCTGCATTTTGCTCCAAATAGCGATCAATCCACTGTGCTTGTACCAATGAAACCCAATGTTCAGAGCTTAAGTTTTGATTGAAAATATCACTTAATGCTTCAATATCTGCGCCCTGAAAGCCAAATAATAAAACTGGACGTTCTGAATGAAGAATACCAATTAACACTTCGGTATTATGTTTTGGCAAAAATCTTGCGATTAAACTAACCCAGAATGCTGCGATTTCATAACAAAAACTAGGGTTGTGAATCGGTAAAATTAACACCTTATTCAGTTTACTCGTTCCATTTTTTAATACAGGTTGGAGTAAAAGACCTAGTCCAATCATGCTTTGTGCAAGCTCATAGACCGATATTTTCATCATTTGTGCAAACGAATGCATGGTGTGATTTTCAAAAAAAGCGGTTGATTCAGTTACATCAAGAACTTGAATTTCTTTTTTGAGCTGAGCCAGTTTTTCGATTAAATCATCAGCATCTCGAATTTGACGAATCACTCGGTTTCTTTGAAATAAGTCAATCAAAACTGGCTTATAGCTATAAGGTGCATAGAGCAAATTTTGGTAGGGTGCATCCACTTCCAATAAGTGACTCAACACCATAGGAAACTGACGACCTGAGCTGTCTTGGCTGGTCACTAAGTTTGCAACCAAGAACATATTTTCACGCGGATTGGCAATAAAGAAATCTAATGATGCCAAACTTTGATAATTTTGATCGAAGTTTGGATTTCTCATTGCCATTTCAAGTGCTTCAGTAATCCACTGATCAATCACTTGAATCAGAGAATACTGTCCTTTGGTTTTCAGAAAATCGCCACGAGCAGGACTCTTACCATAGTACAAAGGCGTTGTTTTCACACTGTACATATCGCCTCCTACTGATGATCCATCTTAAGTTGTACTCCATGCATCATGGCTGTGCTCCTTGTGTTGCATTTTGCAATGCCGTATTCGTTGAATTCTCAGCTTGAGGTGCTGGTGTTGGTGCCTTTTGAGCAGATACCACACGTGCTGTCGCCTTGTTGGTCGTCACCTTATCAACCAATTGCAAACCGTTTAAATCACGATTAGAGCCAACGCCTGTTCCACCTTGACCTGAATTCCCACTGATCAAACGAAAGTTTACTTTTACCGCTAATGATGGTTGTTGAGCACTTGCCCAAGTCATTTCGATGACACCATTTTGATCCCGACGTTGTGAAGAGTCGATCAAACGATTGATCCCGTATTCACCTGGTGCATCAAAAATCGTATGCGTTTTCCCTTCGAGATCGACTGCAGTAATACGCGCTCCAGGAATAGCACCAGTATTCGGCCAAACAAAGTTCACCCACTGTTGGATACCATTTTCAAAGACCATACGTTGACCATCAATATCAATTGTATAAGACAGCAACTGTGGATTAGACAATGGATAGAATTGGAAGTTGGACTGATTGGTCGCAGCAGGCGCAGAACCTTGTGACAAAGTACCTGTAGCTACACCGTTAAGTGGTGAAACATAGCGTTGGAAACTCATCACAAATTGTGGATTCAAGATAATGCCTTGGTCTTTCCACGTTTTAGAAGTCAGTGTGTAGCCACGACGAATCACAAATGGATCGAGCGTTTCTTTAACAAAATTGGCAATACTACCGCCCTCACCGAAGATTTGACCGATTTCACTACTCGTCGCTTGGATTGAAGCCGAGGTATTGAATGGAACCTTTTGGCTCAGAGTCTGATTAAACGGTTGATAAGCTTGCATCACCCATAATTTATTAATCTCATCTTGTGCTGGCGTGATTAAGCTTGCAAAGGATTGTGTCAGTGGACTCACCAAAAGCTTTTGAATGAGCTTATTGTCAATATCATTCAGACCGACCGTCAGTTTTTCATCGACAAGTTTTTGCGTAGTATTAAATACTGAGGTTTGTTCATTGATGGTTTGTTTTACCAAAGCCATCGCATTTGGGCCAATATCCCCTGCATTTCGGAGATCATTAAACTTACTGCGTACCTGTGCGAGATTTTCTAAATACTCATCAAGTAATGATTTATTTTGCTGATCATCACGTTTACGAACCAACTGATAAAAAACGTTAAATTCTTTTGAGATAGCACCTTGGGCGCGCTCAGCTGCACGTTGAATTTCATTGGTATTATCTTGACGAAGAACCTTACGTTTAAACCAAGCGATAAATCCTGTTTGTGGAGCAGCCAATTCCGCTTGAACCACAGGGTTATCCCAATTGGTTTCTTTCGCTGTATGCTCAATGAGCAAACGTATCGGGGAGTTTTGAGGCTCACCCAATAAATCTATTGTTTTATGTTGCTGGGCAAAATCAGGTTGTTTTGCATAATAAATTCCATTCAAGAATTTACGCCACTCTGCGATATATTCTTTCTTATAGAGTTCAGTCAGCTGCTTACGAATTTGATCTGGACTACCACTAAAGGTGAGGTCATCTGATTGATTGCTGTTCAACACCCAGTCACGACTGTCTGTCGGACTATTCGCAGCTTCATCAATGGCTTGATCGATATATTCGTTCCATGCCTTATATGTAAATACCCCAGGAAGAGCATAAGAACCTAATACGGCACTACGATTGTTCTCACCTACAATTTGAGCTGCTGTCACTGCTGGATATCGTACGGCAGCACGCATTTTGATCTCATTATAAACTCGATCACGTGCTGGCATCCCCTTCATCACCGCCAACAATACTTGTCGGCTTTGATCAACCAATTGCGCATCCGCTGACAACTGTGGGAATTTTGGATCATTCGCCAATGTCATGGTATAGGTCAGCACCTGCTCCGCTTTTTGGATCATTTCACCACGTGGCATTTGTCCACGATTGGCATCTAACCATGAACGCCAAAAGCGCGTAACCTGATCACTCAGATGACTTGCTTCCATATATTTTGAATTGCTCATCATCAAATAAGCTTTCAATGCGTTGTAAGCATCTTGCGGATTCGAATCAGAAGGTTCCAAAGCATTTTGTGCAGGTTTAGCCGATACTTGCTGAATTTCAACATTAACGTGATTTTCTTTTAGTGTCGCTTCATTATTTTTTACACGTTGCAAGAACTGACCAATATTTTGTTGAGATGGTTCTAAAACAATTTGTCGCACACCATTTAAATATTCGGTTTTAAGTTTTTCTCGCAGATCATTGCCTTGATACAAACCAAAGCCAAACTTTAATGGACGATCTTCTTCAAATTGATCTAACTGTTCTAAACGCTGTTGTAAAATTAGTAACGAGTCAAGCTGTGTCGCCAAATGCTGACCTGATGCCTGCTCCATTTGCATCACTTTATTCAGATCTGCTTGAACATCTGCGATCAACTGTTGGTTGTTACGGTAAGACCACACCCACAGGCCTAAAATTACAGATACCCCAAGTAAAGCTGCAATAAAACTCAAATAACGTTGGCGCTTTTTCGCCGGGTTAATATGTTGCTTCACCAAGTTTTTATCTTTCAGAATGACATCTGAAAATAATCCCTTTAAGAAATACCCATGATTCTGTGATACAGAATTTTGTGGAATACCATGTTCGCTGTTCGGAATTTTCTGAAGTCTAAATTCTTGAGCAATTTGCTCCGTCATTGGACTCTCGATCGTTCCTTCTTGTAAGGCACTCGTGAAGTAAAAACCACGGAATACAGGTTTGAACTGATACGGGTTTTCCTCAAATAGTGTTCCTATAAAAGTTTTGAGTGCTGGCTTTAAAGTCTTAAACTCAAGCGGAAAAGTCATCACACTTGGTGAGATATTCTGTGCATGACGGCGACTTAAATGAGTCGTACTTACGCTTTTCAATCCATCATACAAAATATTGTAATGATGCTCGAATAGATCAACAGCATTTTCAGATGAATCTGGATTATAAGGCAGCGTTGCTCCCCAAACTTGGTCAAATTCATCCTGATCATAGCAATCAAAAAACTCAGTGAATCCTGCGATCAAATCCATTTTAGAAAACACCAAATACACAGGTGCAAAGATTTCTAAACGTTCCGTCAAATCTTGTATACGTGCTCTCAAGTTTTTAGCGAGTTTCAACGATTTTTCAGGACTTTGACTAACTAACTCGGCAATACTGACGGTGACAATCAGTCCATTAATCGGCGCTTTAGATCTATTTTTTTTGAGCAAGTTCAAAAAACCAATCCACTCAGAGTGATCTTCTGCATAGACTGAGTAACGACCAGCCGTATCTAACAACACCCCTTCTGTTGAGAAAAACCAATCGCAATTACGTGTTCCACTCAAACCTGAAGACACTGCATTTTTATGCGTTTCTTCGAATGGGAACTTTAACCCCGAGTTATAAATGGCAGAACTCTTACCGGCAGCAGGGTTACCAATGACCATATACCAAGGCAACTCATATAGCGCTGCATTCCCTTTTTTATCACCCAGCTTTGACTTACGAATGAGCTGAATTGAATCCTTCATCTGTTGATGAACCAATTGCAGTTCATCTTTATCCTTCTGCTTACCATACTCAGCTTGGGTATCTTTTTCGATTGCTTCCGCCAATTCTTCCCCTTGTTTCTCATGGCGTTTGCGTTGAATGAACCAATAGATTCCATAACCGATTAGACCCAGTACATAAGCCACCGCAAGCGGCCAGAAATACTGTCTAGGTATCGTGTGATAGGCAGACACTAAGGCAACAAACAATGACAATGCAATGATTGCCTTTGGGTTTGAAACGTACTGCCATACATAGCCTAATATCGTGTGCATTGTATTCTCATTTTTTTCGTAAATTTTTAAACGTTTTGCTGCTCAGGATTTATGTCTGATTCTGATTGATAAGTTTGAATAAATGTCTGAACATCTGGGTTTTGAGTTGTATACACCATTGTCATCAAGGCATCATCAAACTGAAAAGCGAGAGTAAAGCCAAAAATTTTAGCTAAGCTTTGTGTATTCCCAAGTGTTGGATAAAGCATTAAATAGTGATGTTGCTCAATATTCGTATTGGCAAAATTTTGCTCAATTTTCTTAAGTGTGTTGAGTTGAGTAATGTCATCCAACAGAATTGTAAAGGGCTGCTCATTTTCCACTTTGAACTGATGATCAATGTTATAGCGATCTAAACTCTGTTTCAGTTGTTTTTCATTTATCGCAATATCTAATGTTTTCGTAGGTAAAACATTTTCAATTTGAATTTTAGGTGAAGCTAAACAACAGCTCGAAATATATTCTGCAGGAATATATTGTTCTGAAATCCAAATCTTTTCATCCAATGTATCTTGATCAATTTCGGAATCAACGATAAACACAAGACTTATAGACGACTCATCTTTTTCAATACTTTGTAAAAGATGAATCCATTCACTATAGCTTGTTTCAGCACCCCAATAGTGGTGTTCCACGTGAAACACTTCAGGAATATAATTGAGCTGACTCAGGTAGTCTGAAATGAGTTGCTCAGAATCTTGTTCATCCCAAACATGCAGTAATTCTTCAGCGAGAACCAGGTGGATTTTAAGCTTATTCAGTCGATAAACTTGCTGCACAGAAGGAATATCTTCTTCCCCATCATGATACTCAGCCTGAGGATCAATCCATGCTGGATGCATACGATAAGATTGGCTAATTTGAGTATCGTAGAAAAGCGCTGATTTTTTTAAATGCTCACTAATTTCCCAGAGTATTTCTGTTTGTTGTTCGAGTTGAGTCAGAATCAATTGATGAATGCGGTATTGCCGTTTGAAGCTATATTCATCCTCTTCATCTTGTTCGACGTCTAAATCAGAAATTCGATAACTCAGAATAGGCAACCCATACCCATTCAATAATTTGTCATCAAGTTCAGGGCTCTTGAACTCCCGAATCGCATCAATAATTAGATGATTTTCACCCAAAGCATTGAGTGCATAAGCGCGATAGACATTTAAATTGATCCACTCCACGGGCTCAGGCTGTAGCTCCTCAATTGTGGTCTCATCGCTAAGTTGAGGATCATTCTGTTTATTTTTTTGCTCTTTTATCCAATGATAAATCATATAGGGCATCACCAAAAAAGCAGTGATTGCAACAGGTAACAATCCAAAAAAGATAAGTAGATCACTGCCAGAAGGATCAAAATTGATGTCACGCCAATACAGCACCACAATCGCAGAAATCACCAGATAAACAGTAAGGAACACTCCAACAATGATTTTGATCATGACGCTACTCCAAGCAATGGGTAGCAAGTTTCATCATTGTCTAGCGGTTGATTATGAGCTAAAAAGGCACCCTGACTAAGCCCCATAGAATGCTCCGAATTTAAAGTAATAGGCTGTATTTCTTGTTTTGATAAAATTAAACGAACATCGACCAATAAGGTTGGGCTACACCAGCTTTGTAGTAGTTTTTTTAATTTTAAACTTAGTTTTTGTTGTGGTAGAAAATCTAGGTAAGTTTTACGATCCAACGGTCCAATTTGAATTTCAATTTTGCCATCAATTTGGGTAATAGTCTCTCCACAAAATGTATTCAATCCTAACAAGCTTGGCGTCGCCCCTCCTAAGGATGTTCTCTGCTGAAGCTCTAATTTAAATTTTTCAGGGATAAACTCTTGTATTGCCACATGCTGATTAAATACCTGTGCAATCATAGTTTTTAAAGCATGTGCTGTATTATTTTGCCCCTGCATTAATCCTGCAAATTCAGCAAAATAATCATCAAGTTCTTGTTGTTGATGTTGCTGACTAATATAACCATTTAAAGCATGGATAATATTCAGATAATGATTTTCAGACTCGACCTCATACCGTACTGGTAAATTGTACTTGACCGTCGCATCAACGAATTGTGAAGTGAGCTTATGATTAAATAAACTCAAAAATTGCGTTGTTTCAACTCGAAATTTGCGTGGTGCTGATTTAACTTTATTGGTATAGCTATAGGGTAATGCCCCCTGCATTCCAGTCAAACCCACCATTAAATTTGTAAGCTGAACTTTTTCATCTTCTAAAGCGAGTGATTCAATTTCTTTTTTAGGGAAGTTAAGCTCTAAGGAAGGATGAAATTTAAAATCACGATCCCATGGTGTATGTGGCCGAGCATAGGGCACATGTCTTAACAATCGAATCGACTGAATAAATTCATATGCAGTCGGCTGTTGAAATAAATGGTCTGTTACAGAAGCTTCTTGCCACCAACATTCTGCACGCATTGGTATAACTCCTGTTGTGATTGAGCATCTTCGATTATGACATCGACAAAACTGTTTAACTGCACTTTTAAGTTAAACACATGACTCAGCAATTGACTGAAAATATAAAGACTATGACCTCTGAATATTTGTTCATCGATTCGGATAACAACTTTGAGTCCTCGTACGAAAAGCGGGAAAGGTTTTGCTTCAACCAACTTATGCGTCAGGCTAAATTCAATTTGTTTAATCGAATTAATTAACAGATGATTTTCTTTATTCGCTGGTAAGTTATATAACTCTAATAATTCTTTTAAATGTGCTACCGCATCCCCTTTCATCAGTGCTAACGTATTTAATGAAAGATGAGAAATAATGCGCCATTGCTCTTTCTGATTTTGCTCAAATTGATAGGGTAAACTCGGACGCTTCAATACCAACGCTCGACGTGCCAAACTACTATCATTCAGATTTAAAATATTATTTGACTGGCTTAATGCTTCATGCGGTAAATTCCGATTCGAACATAGCAATACGGTGCTAATAAAATCAGACTTTGTATCATACGGCTGTAAATGCTTAGAAATAATGGAATAACCCGTTTCAACAAACTTATTGTTGAGCTGTGATGAGTTCAATGCATAGAAAAATTGGACATTTTCATCATGGTAATGACTCATTCCAAAGAACGGCAACACTGGATGATAAACCTGTTCCTGATTAATCTTTTCACGAACCATGTGCATTTTCTGAATCGAATAGACCTGATAAAACTCAGGATGATGCGCATCCGTGATCAATGGATATTCAAGTTGTCGATGATGTATTTTTTGTGGTTCAGCATTTTTTTCAAAAAGATTAACAGCCGGCGTGCTAAATAATTTGAAATTTGCAACATTCAGCTCTGAATAATTACGAATAATCGCCTGATCGTTTAGGTTTAACTTAAAATGAATTTGGAGATCAAAACTCGTTTGTTGATCTAATAAATTTCTTAAAAAAGACAAATCAAGATTAAGAAAGCTGAATTTATCTGCAAAACAAAAATATTCCATCAACAAGCGATAGGCATGATGTGTATGTTGATCAATAGGCAATAAACTCTCATCTTCCTCAAAGCCCATTAAGGAAAATGGATTAGAAATTTGATAAAGCTGTGTTCCAATGCGTACCGTAAAAGTCGTATCTTTTTTGAAAATACTATCCAAAACTTGCAGCGGAAAATTTGAAATAGCATCTAAATAAATAGGGAGTTTTTCTTGATGAATCCACAAGCCTGCTTCATTGAAAGTTTCAAAACTTAATTGCAAAGTGGCATTTTGATTGAGATGAATTTGAGCGCTTGGGTTCGTTTTAAATTGAACTTGGTTCAGTTGAATGGGAAGTAATCGTACAGCTTGAGAGGTATTAAATTCACATTGAACCCCCTTAAAACTTCGTGATTTTAGCGTTGTTGCCTGCGGAATGACGTGAGCTTCAGTTAATTGTTTTATTTTATTTTGATCTTCGAAACTGACGACAGTACAACTTGGAAAATGTCTTAAATATTGAGGGAACATCACCTCAAATAAAGCACGTGTAAAAACGTCATAACTGTCTGCTAATTTTTTATCAATTCGAGCAGCAATCAACGAAAACGCCTGAATTAAGCGCTCAATATGTGGATCATCAATCTGTTCTTGGTTGAGCGAGAGCCGTTGGGCAATTTTAGGATACTTCTGAGCAAACTCGCGAGATTGTTGACCAAATTCTTGTAATTGTTTTTCGTAGTACGGTAAAAGTTCTTCTATCACAAAAGCCCCAATCTTAAGATCTAGCCGAAATTACATATTGTTGTGTCGTTGGTTTCAATAAAGCATCAAAAACTACAGGCTCATACAATGGATGGATATTTAAATATGCTTGAATACTGAGGCAAAGTGCGCCCATATTGTCGCTGTCTAACAGCATTTCAACTTGAATTTGTCGTAGGCGAGGTTCATGTGCCGCAATGGACTGCTGAATAGATTGGCAAATTTTGTCTCGATCCATTGGATTCGCTGTTGATAATCCAACAAAATCAATAATGCCAAACTGTGCAATCGAGCCTTTAACCGTAGGGAAGTCATCAATCTGATCAAACTTAGCTACTCGACTATTGAGTAGATCTTCCAAGTCATGTGCAACAGATTCACGCAGCTCTTGCATAGACAAGCCTTTGATCTGATCCTCGTATTCTGGAATCAAGCGATCAAATAAAGTTGAACGGAAGCCAAATGGATAAAGATGATCTAAATTTGTTTTCATCTTGCCTACTCTAGAAGATGAATAAAGGCCAACTTAAGTCAGCCCCTACTCCTCTCACTTTCAAGACTTTAAGCTTTGTAGCTTGCAGTGTTGTTAGAAAGTGACCATTGCTTCGTGATCGCACCTTTTTGAGTACCATCGATATCTTGTTGGTTATATGTCCACTCAACAGCAGCATATTTCAAACCAAATGCTTCAGTCGGAACACCTTCAGCATTTACAGATGGTGTTACGCTTGAAACTAGAACATGTTTCAATTTGATTTGAAGGTACTTGATACGCTTATCACCATTCGCACGGTAGTAATCGATTTGTACTTCATCAAAAGTGTAACCAGCAGAACATGCTTCCCAAAGTTTCGGGCTAGTCGCATCTAAATCTTTAACGAACAACATGTCTGAATGTTCAACACGCTCAGAAGTATGACCACCAACACTTGAAGATGTCGCAGATTTAGGCTGACGGATGTTATGAGACCAAGAATTAACTTCCAACCAATCTTTGTGCTCAGTGTCACGAGATTCGCCGTCTACTTTGTATTTTCCTCGAAATTGAACATATATATCTTTCATGAAGATTTCCTGTTTTATTTAACGTTATTATAAAGTTGCTCTATTTAATTAGAGGACTGAGGTAACTCAGTGACAAGTCTCAAAGATACCGACAACTCGTCCAACTGGAAGTGCGGTCTTAAAAACACGACCGATTTGTAGTGACCAGGGTTTGCCGGGTCTTCCACAACTTTTACAGATGCTTCACGAAGCGGGCGCTTAGCTTTAGCCTCTTGTGATGCACCATCATCTAGTAATACATATTGAGATAACCAATCATTCAAGAAGCTTTCTACATTTCCAGCTGAAGCAAAACTTCCGACTTTATCTCGCATCATTGCTTTCAAATAATGCGCAATACGCGACACAGCCATGATGTATTGAATCTGGCTTGAAAGTGCTGAATTTGCATTCGCTGTATCGCTATCATATTTCTTAGGCTTTTGGGTCGATTGAGCCCCAAAGAACGCTGCGTAGTCTGTGTTTTTGCAGTGTACTAATGGAATAAAACCGAGATCGCTCAACTCTTTCTCACGGCGGTCCGTAATCGCAACTTCTGTCGGACACTTAAATACGACTTCACCATCATTAGTTTTGAAAGTATGTACTGGCAAGCCTTCTACTAAACCACCACCTTCAACCCCACGAATTGCTGCACACCAACCATGCATATCAAATGCATTCGTTAAACGTGTACCGAAACCGTATGCTGCATTCATCCAGAGATATTGATCGTGATCTTCACCTGAGACTTCTTCAACGAAGTTAAAGCCTTCTGTTGCCCAACCCTCTTTAGGGTCATAAGGTAGGCGACCTAAAACACGTGGCATAGTTAAAGCCACATAGCGAGAATCATCACTTTCACGGAATGAGCGCCACTGTACATATTCTGCAGTTTCAAAAATTTTAGATACATCACGAGGACGATCAATTTCAGTGAAAGATTCAAGACCTAGAATTGAAGGGCTTGCTGCTGAAATAAAGGGTGCATGAGAGGCAGCGGCAACATGAGAGATTTGTTCTAAAAGATACATATCTGACGGTGTGCGATCGAACTCAAAATCACCAATCAAAGTTGCGTATGGTGCACCACCAAAAGAACCATATTCTTCTTCATACACTTTTTTGAACAATGTGCTTTGATCAAAGTCAGTTGCGCCTTGGAAGTCCTTAATCAATTCTTTTTTAGTGGTATTTAAAATGCGGATTTTAATTAAAGGATTTGATGGTGTTTCTTGACAGAAGTAGTAAAGTCCACGCCAAGTCGATTCAATCTTTTGAAACTGTTCATGATGCATAATTTTACTTAATTGAGCAGAAATTAAAGCATCAATTTCAGCAATACGCTTATCTATTGAGACCGTCATGTTTTCTGAAACAGTAATTGTTCCAGCCATAACTTCTTTGGCTAATTCACCAATTAAATTTTTCGCACGAACATGTTCATCATCGTTACGCGCAATTCGACTTTGTTCAACAATCGAATCTAGAAGACTCGTTTCTTCAACAGCATTGCTTGTCGCAGGTGCGGTTTGTAAATTACTCACGGTCGTCGCCTCCTGCTTCAGCACTTAATTTGCGTACTTGATCTGTATTTTGAAGAATTTCATCAAGCAGATCTTCTAAACGTTCACTATTTGAAATTTTATTACGCAAATCTGAAAGGCGTTCACGCGCTTCAACCAATTTGCGTAAAGGGTCAACTTGTTGAACAACATTTTCAGGTCGGAAATCTTCCATTGAGTTAAAAGTAAGATCTACCGACATATTTCCACCCTCTTCCGAAATTGTGTTTTCAACTTGGAAGGCTGCTCTTGGTGCTAGCGAACTCATTACTTCATCAATGTTATCCAAATCCACATTAATAAATTTCTTATCTTTCAGTTTGGTTCTTTCAAGTTCAGATGCTGCTGAGAAGTCCCCTAATACACCAACAACAAAAGGAAGTTCTTTTATTTCTTTACCATCACCTACTTCTACGTCATACGTCAGTTGTACTCGAGGTGGTCGGATGCGTTGTAATTTTTTTTGAACACTTTCACGCTTAGCCATATTATTTTTTCCTAAATTTGTAATTTGATCAGTTCAACGAGCCAAACGGATTCTCACGTTTTGGTGCTGCTGGTTTTTCAACTTTCGCAGGTGTCGTTGTTTTAGCAGGTGTTGTTTTTGCTGGAGTCGATGCACGGCGCGTTGTACGTGCAGGCTGTCGAGTAGTTCGAGTCTCTTGAACACGCTTAGGGGCTTCTTCAACTTTGGTTTCGATTACAGTCAAAGGTTTAGCTTTTTTAACTGCTTCAGAAAGTGCCAACGCAGGTTCGTAAGTCTCTTCAGTCAAATAACGTACTTCTGGTCCACGCATTTGCTCTAATGCCTCATTCGCGATTCCGATTCCAGCTAAAAACTTAGTATCTGTTAACGATGAGTGCTGAACATTTTGTGCATTAAGACTGTTCACCAATTGAAGTGCTTTCTGATTTTGTCCGATTTGTTGAAAACGCTGAGCTGCTTGTGCTAGAAAACCATTTTTGTTGTCTTTATTTTTTTTATCACATGCTTGAGCATAAATTTGTAGCAATGTCTGGTCTGTTTCACCCGCTACTAATGGATGATCTTTAACACAACCTCTTTTGAGTTTTACTTCATCTGCGTAAGTTGTAGACGCCATCCCCAACCCAATTAGCAGAGTTGTAAGCAGAATTTTAGTATTCAAAACACACCCTCATTTATTATAAAATTTACATTAACTATATGATTCATTAAATCATTTTTTTAACACACTCAATGTTTAGAGCAATGTCTTCTATATATTAGATTTAATTAAAATTTAAACTTATAAATGCAAACTTAGTCAACATTATGACCATTATAATAAAGAAACAATTAAGCTTTTTAAGTTACAAAATTATATAGTTCTGTAAACGATTCACACTATAGGATAGTTTTTTTATCACCTTTATTTAGGTAGAATAAAAAATATGGGTGAATTTTTTCATACTAAAAATTATTGTTTATTAAATATTTAGTCGTTAAAAATCTTAAAAATAGACGTTATGCAGGTTTATTTTAAGTAACTATAAATAATTTGAACACAGAGAATTCTGATGAATAACTTGAAAATTTTGATTACAAAACTATCTCCTACGACAAGAACAGCACTAGAAAAGTCTGCAAATTATTGTATTAATCAACAAAATTATGAAATCGAAATTGAACATCTACTCTTCGAATTATTAAATCAAAACGTAAAAAATGATCTCTCCATTTTGCTCGATCACTATAAAATTTCTAAAAATGCACTGATCGATGATTTACAAGAAACGATTTCGCACTTGCCCAAAGGCAATACGCGTACACCTATTTTTGCTCAATCGATTGTACGTTTGCTAGAACAAGCTTGGCTTATCGCTTCCGCAGATCAAACCCCAGTCATCCGTAGCGGACACTTATTAGTTGCGTTATTGACTGCAGGAGATTTATATCAAATCGCGCTTCGTGCATCGAGTTTATTCGATCTGTTCCCGATTGATACGATGAAACACAAATTTATAGAAATTTGTAGAGCTAGCATTGAAGAGCATCTCCCTCAAGCTGATCATCAAAATGATGTTCAGGATCAGGATACGATTCAAAGTTCAGAATCTCATGTAAAAACACCTGCACTAGATCAATACACCATTAACTTGACTCAAAAAGCGCTTAACGGTGGGATTGATCCTGTCATTGGACGTGAGTTTGAAATTCGCCTTATGTTGGATATTCTGATGCGTCGTCGTCAAAATAATCCTATTTTAACGGGTGAGCCAGGCGTAGGTAAAACTGCTGTCGTTGAAGGTTTAGCGCTGAAGATTGCCAACAACCAAGTGCCTGATGCATTAAAAAATGTACATATCCATGTTCTTGATATGGGTCTATTACAAGCAGGTGCAAGTGTAAAAGGTGAGTTTGAAAATCGCTTAAAACAAGTCATCCAAGAGGTTCAAAGTTCCGCTCATCCTATCATCATCTTCATTGATGAAGCACACACACTGATTGGTGCAGGCGGTCAAGCGGGTCAAAATGATGCGGCGAATCTCCTTAAACCAGCCTTAGCACGTGGCGAGTTAAGAACAATTGCTGCAACTACATGGGCTGAATATAAGCAATATTTTGAAAAAGATGCGGCGCTCAGTCGTCGTTTCCAAGTCGTCAAAGTTGAAGAACCGACTGAAGAGGTTGCGATTGATATGCTTCGCGCCATGATTCCTGTAATGGCTAAACACTTTAATCTTCAAATCGATGACGAAGCCATTGTGACTGCTGTTCATTCTTCACATCGATATATTGCTGGTCGACAACTCCCAGATAAAGCAGTGAGTGTTTTAGATACTGCTGCCGCTCGTGTGGCATTGACTCAGAATGCTCAGCCAGTAAAGTTAGATCAGCTACATGCTCAACATCATAATTTATTGCTTGAATTAGATATTTTGGAACAAGAGAATAATCAGTTCCCACAGCATGACGAACGCATTTCCGATCTTAAAAATACGATCAATGAAATAGAAAATGAGTTAAATACCACAACTGAAAAGTGGAAACAAGAAATTGAAATTGTTCAACAAATTAAAACACTTGAGCAAAAAAATTCTGAAATAAAAGATGAAGAACAAAGTAATGATTTTAAAAATCAGATTCAGCAACTTAGATCAGATTTAAAAATATTACAAGGTGAACAACCTCTGGTATTTGAACGTGTTAATGCTCAAATCATTAATGAGATTATCTCAGACTGGACTGGTATTCCTGTAGGAAAAATGGTCAATGACGAAATTAAGCAAATTCTAAGTTTAGAAGAAAAACTGGAACAACGAGTCATGGGGCAAGACTATGCCCTGCATCAACTTGTTCAAGGAATCAAAACCTCTAAAGCAAAACTTGAAGATCCAAACAAGCCTCAAGGGGTATTTATGTTGGTTGGGCCAAGTGGTGTAGGGAAAACAGAAACGGCTTTAGCTTTAGCCAATGAGCTGTATGGTGGGGAATCTCATCTCATCACGATTAACATGTCTGAGTATCAAGAGGCTCATACTGTTTCCTCATTGAAAGGTGCGCCTCCAGGCTATGTAGGATATGGTCAAGGTGGTGTCCTCACTGAAGCTGTTAGACGCAATCCGTATAGCGTTGTTTTGTTAGATGAAATTGAAAAAGCACATTCAGATGTTCAAGAGTTGTTTTACCAAGTTTTTGACAAAGGCACACTTGAAGATGGTGAAGGACGTGTTATCGATTTTAAAAACACCACAATTTTATTGACCTCTAACACTGGCTCAAGCGCAATTATGCAGGCCTGTTTGACTAAACCTGTAGAAGAATGGCCTACGGCAGAAGACTTAATTGAACATTTAAAGCCAAGTTTATATAAACAGTTTAAACCGGCCTTCTTGGGACGTATGCGTATCGTGCCTTACTTCCCACTCCATGATGATCTACTTGTGCGTATTATTCATCATAAGTTAGGCAAAATTACTGATCGTATTTTCAAACAATATCAAACACGTGTTGAGTACACGGATGATTTGGTGGAACTCCTCTTAAGTCGCTGTACAGAAGTCGATAGTGGCGCACGTAATGTCGACAATATTCTAAACTCTTCAGTTTTACCTGAACTTGCAACACAAATATTGATCGCCTTGGCTGATAACAAAGTCCCTAAGTTAATTCAAATTGATAGCAAAGATGACATGATTGAGTATCGATTAGATCCAACAACAGCACCGAAAAAGCGTAAAGCCACCAAAAAGAAAATTGTTGAAGCATAATTATTTGAGTATATAAATGAATATGAACATTGATATAGAACAGCTACTTCAACCAATCTCAGATCAAGCAATCTGTGGCGAAGATCTATCTTTTTCGAATGAATTTCATGAGATCAAGAAAGCGAAAACCCAAGATGATCCGCTCTTAGATATGGGGGATTGGGTAGCTGAACCTAAACAAGCAGATTGGTCATTTGTTTCGGCAAAATGTATCGATGTTCTGACTCAAAAAAGTAAGGATATTCGTTTATTGACTTGGTTAAGCGAGGCTTGGAGTCAACTCTACGGTTACGAAGGAGTCGCTCGTAGCCTTGAGCTTTCGCATCGTATGTTATCCAATTATTGGAAAGATATACATCCTGAAATTGAAGATGATGATTTAGATCAACGTCTGGGTTTATTGCAAGGTTTGACTTCTCAGTTACCTGCTTTGATTAAACGTGTTCCACTCATCAATTCAGCTCCTTTGTATTCAATCTACGATTATGAAAAATTACTGCATCAACAAAATGTAAGATTAAAAAATGCTGATGATTATGGATCTTCTCAGAATCATCCAGAAATCGAGCAGTTCGAACAAAGCTTATTTAATACCTCAAAAAGTTTCCAATACAACAATTATCAGTTCTTTTTAGAAATTTTGACGCACTGGGATACCCTCAAGCAAGTACTTGATCAACTGATGCAATTAGATGCTCCAAGTTTCGCAAATACTGATTCTCAGTTGGAAGACATACATAAAACACTGAAAAAAATTTACAAAGCAGATGCATTTTTAATGTCTGAGGATACTCCTGACATGAATCAAGACCTACAATTCCAAGAAAACAATTCAAATATAAATTCTGCTCCAACAGCAAATATACAAGCAGCAGTAACTCAGCAGTCATTTCAACCTCAACCACAAAGTCATCTACAAAATCGTGAACAAGCAATGCGGGTGCTTAAAGATATTGCGGATTATTTTCAAGCAAATGAACCACATAGTCCTGTGAGTTATATGCTTCAAAAAACCATTAAATGGAGCCAAATGCCGCTTCATGAATGGCTCGCACAAGTCATTAAAAACGATAACAACCCATTGGAATCAGTCCATGAACTCTTGGGTGTAAAAAATAGCAATGAATCTAATGAATGGTAATCTCAATGTTTAAAGCAGAAAAAGTACTGTGGGGTGAAGGTCTATTTTTAAGACCGCAGCACTTTCAAATTCAAGACAGTTATCATGAACAGCGTTTAAATCAAACTATTCGCTCCACCATTCCATTCGCATATGGGGTACAACAGCTCAAATTTGATGAATCTCAATTAACGACCCATGTGCTAGCAATTGAGCACATTGAAATGATTTGGCAAGATGGTGAAATTTACGCTGCTCCTTCGCGAGATCTTTTACCTCAGCCCGTACTGCTCGATGAGCTCAATTTCCGTGGTGAAATGACCATTTTTCTTGCGCTCCCTATCGTTCAACCAAACAAGCGTAATATCGCCCATGAGGCTTCGACACAACCAAGTCGATATCATTCGTATCTGAATGAAACTCATGATTTGTTCACAGATGCCACACCTGCTGAAATTACTTACATTCGTCGTCGTGCTGAGCTGAAATTGCTGGAATCTCAGAATGATACTCCTCATGAACTGGATGGTTTTTTATATTTGCCGATAGGAAAAATTAAGCGTCATAGTTCAGGAAGCTTTGAACTTGATACAAAATTTATTCCACCAATTTTGCATATTGCTTCATGTGAGTCATTGGTTGCTAATTTAAAACGTACCTTGAATGTCATTAAAGCAAAAATCAAAACTATTCAAACCAACAATCGCGAAAACGAACAAAAATTAATTGAATTTAGATCAGGTGACATTGTTTCATTTTGGCTAGTGAATGCATTGAATACTGCTCATGCAACTCTCAGCCATTTATTGACTCATCCCCAAATTCACCCTGAACGCTTATTTTTTGAATTACTCAGATTGACTGGCTCATTATTGACATTCTCAACAGCCTATGAAGTTGAACATTTACCTCAATATCAACATCATAATTTACAAGATAGCTTTGCGCAGTTAGATGTCATTTTAAGAGAGTTACTTGACACAATCATTTCAAGTCGATACTTCAATATCAGTCTTAAAGAAATACGTCCTTCGTATTGGGTTGGTAGCTTAGAGTCAGATAAGATCACTCGCGAATCTCGTCTGTATATTGCTGTGTCTAGTTCAATGATGCAGACACACGAACTTGTACAAATTGTCCCACTACGTTTTAAAGTGGGCACAACAGTCGATGTTGAGCAACGTGTCGTCTCTGCATTGCCTGCTATTCCGATTCACCATTTGATGCAAGTACCTACTGCGATTCCAGTCCGCTCTGGTGTGAGTTATTTTGAAATTGAACCTCATCATGAACTCTATCAACGCATGTTGGAGTCTGAAACCATCTGTATTTATGTACCTGCTGGATTCCAAGATATCAGTATTGAACTCATCGCAGTGATGAATGGCTAGAGATTGAGAAGAGAAAAATATGAATATGCCTAATGGAGCACCTTCACTGTTCGATGACGGTCAGATTGGAGCAGGCTCTACACCACAGCAACAGAATAAATTGACACAGTCTTCTAATTTGGTTGATTTAATGCATGACGGTTTCTATATCGTTTTTTTAATTCGTAACCAATACGTTCCTGACAATGTCGATGAATTTCGCCAAAAAATCATGGATCAACTACAACGTTTCGAATTACAAGCGAAGAAGTTGCAGTTCTCAGCCGAGGATATCCATGATGCAAAATATGCATTTTGTGCATTACTTGATGAAACGATTGTCACACAACAGGACCCTAGTTATTTCCATTTACAAAATTCGTGGTTAATTAGTCCTCTTCAGTTAACTTTATTTGGATCTCAACTCGCAGGTTATCAATTTTTTGACTTATTAGAAAAAATTAGAACTCGTGGAAAAGATCGCTTAGCGGCTTTAGAAGTTTTTCACTACTGTTTACTGTTAGGTTTTCAAGGTAAATACCGTATTGAATCAATTGAAAGCTTAAATCATTTGGTTGCACGCGTAGGCGATGAAATAGATTATTTAAAAGGTAAAAAAGCCCTCTTTTCACCTTTCGCTGCATTGCCTGATCAAATTAAAAACATTATTCATAGAGAACTTCCATTCGCTTGGATTCTATTATTTTTACTCCTCTTTGCATTATTGGCATTTTCTGGACTTCGCTATATGCTCAGTCAACAAGAGACCAAAGCCATGACTCAATATAATAATGTCATTAGTGCACCTGCTGAACAGGCCCACATAACGATTCATTTACCATAAAAGATATTCAATATGAGCCAAGAAAAGAAAAATATTAGAGTCCTTACACCTACTAAAAAAAATAAAAAAATTTCGCCTCTAGTAAGTGGGATCATTGGTGTAGCAATTGGTATCTCTGCCACATCTTTAGCTTTTTATACCTATTTAAATCAACCAAGCTTCCAACCGATTAACGCAGCAGATACAGATTCAACACACTCAAATGATAAATTGTCCAATATTGATTCGGGAATCACCCAAGCTGATCAAAACGAGCAATCTGAACCTGATGAATATCACCAAGCTCAACCCAAGCTAAATGAGCTTAATAATATTTTCAAACATCAGCAAACAAACTCTGCTCAAGCAACTCAACCAGTGACTTCAAGTAAAAATCCCTTTGAATCAACTTTTAATCAAGCGCAACCTTTAAGTAACAAAACTCCCCAAGTTCCACCTAAAGCAGAACCAGTAAAAAAGACCACAACTGAAGCATTACCGAAAACCATAAAAAAGCCTGAGTCTAAGCCTACGACAGCCAATGCAAATAAAGTTGCTGAAAGTAAAGCTGACACTGATGAAAATATTGATATTCCTGTAGCCAGCGTAGAAGTTTCAGTCACACGAACTGCGAAAGAACCTGCACCGTGATTTTTTTTATCATTGTCAGTTTTGTGATATTAATCATCGCACTGACTTTATTGATGTCTTATGAGATAAGACAAAAAGTAATAGATTTTGCACAAAGCTTATTACCACAAGGTAAAAAAAAGCTTTTAAACGCACGTAAATTTGCACATGAAATGAATCATGCTGCTTCAGCAGACCAAATTCAAACGCATTGGCACTTACAGCAATGGTGGATACTCATTGCTGGTTTTTTCTTACTTAGCAGTATTATGCTTTTTGCTTTTACAAAACCCGTTGATCCTACAAAAATAGAAGCGAACTATTTAAAGAAAGCTGATCCTCAAATTTATAACTTATTAAATGGGGAAATTCTTTCCCCTCCACCAGAGGTTGAAGAAAGTCTCGTCGATGCAGCAATCGTTGAAGCTGTACGTCTTGAGCAACAATATCAAGCTCAAACTGGCGGTTCTGTTTCATCTACAACTATTCCTAATGTAGAAAATTCAGAGTTTTCTCATGGTCATCTCGATACTTCAATGGTAAATCGTAAGTGGGACAAGATGCATCCACGCTATAAACAACGATTACTTATGGTCTTCAAAATTATGAAGGAACAACATGGCTATGAATTAGTATTACTAGAGGGTTATCGTAGTCCTGCACGACAAAATAGCCTATCTCGGAATAAAGCAACCACTTTAGCGACTGCATACCGTAGCTATCACCAATTTGGTTTAGCAGCTGATGTCGCATTCAAGCGAGATGGTAAAGTCGTTATTTCTGAACGTGATCCTTGGGCTATGCGTGGCTATCAGTTATATGGTCAAGTTGCTGAGTCTGTCGGTTTAGTTTGGGGAGGACGTTGGACAAAAATTCATGACTACGGTCATACAGAATATCGAATGCCTGGCTTGGTTCGTAGCAAGGAAACTCATGATCGTTTCATGCGAGAAGCTGAACAAGGTAATTTAATGGCAAGCAATATAGAACAGTAATAATCCGTTGATTCTCTTTTCAAAATGCCTGTTAACGATACAGGCATTTTTGTATTTATTGATATATTTTGCGCTTGTAATTAACTATGTGAAGACATCGATTTAGAAGTTAATTTTTCCGTACCCATGCATTTCCCTTAATTTTATTTGTTTATTTTTTTCTTTACTGCATAAAAAAACACCCCCTTCTATTGAAGGGGGTGTTTAGAATAATGAGCTGGCGATGACTTACTCTCACATGGGTAACCCCACACTACCATCAGCGCTAAGAGGTTTCACTTCTGAGTTCGGGAAGGGATCAGGTGGTTCACTCTTGCTATTGTCGCCAGCACAACTGTTGTGACTTTGCTTGGGTCTTATTCGCATATATTGTTTGCGTGCCTTTGCTTGGTCAAAGAAGTTATTAACAGCTATTTGAGTTGCTTTAATTTGTGCAGTTTAGCGTTTTATCTAACTAA